>JAPJPE010000130.1 GCA_030825825.1 Streptococcus sp.
GATGCTATTTTAGAGCAAGATCCAGAAGCACACGTTGCGGCTGAAACAGCTGTTTATACAGGTTCAGTCCATGTTTTTGGTGAAATTTCAACCAATGCCTATGTCGATATTAACCGTGTTGTTCGCGATACCATTGCAGAAATTGGCTATACCAATACAGAATATGGTTTCTCTGCTGAAACTGTTGGAGTACACCCATCATTGGTGGAACAATCTCCTGATATCGCTCAAGGGGTAAACGAAGCCCTAGAAGTACGTGGGAATGCGGATCAAGATCCACTCGATTTGATCGGTGCAGGAGACCAAGGTCTCATGTTTGGTTTTGCGGTGGATGAAACAGAAGAACTCATGCCATTGCCGATTTCATTGAGCCACAAGTTGGTTCGTCGCTTGGCAGAATTGCGTAAGTCAGGTGAAATCAGCTATCTTCGTCCAGATGCGAAATCGCAGGTCACTGTTGAGTACGATGAAAACGACCGCCCAGTGCGCGTAGATACGGTCGTTATTTCAACCCAACACGATCCAGATGTCAGCAATGAACAAATCCACGAAGATGTGATTAACAAGGTCATTAAAGAAGTGATTCCAGCTTCTTACCTAGATGATGAGACAAAATTCTTCATCAACCCAACTGGCCGCTTTGTTATTGGTGGACCTCAAGGGGACTCAGGATTGACAGGTCGTAAGATCATCGTCGATACCTATGGTGGTTATTCACGTCACGGTGGTGGTGCCTTCTCTGGTAAGGATGCAACCAAGGTGGACCGTTCGGCTTCTTATGCAGCTCGTTACATTGCTAAAAACATTGTGGCAGCTGGTCTTGCTAAGAAGGCAGAAGTGCAATTGGCTTATGCGATCGGGGTAGCTCACCCAGTATCTGTTCGTATCGATACTTTTGGTACAAGTACTGTTGCTGAGAGCAAATTAGAAGCAGCAGCGCGTGAGATCTTTGATCTTCGCCCTGCAGGGATTATCCAAATGCTGGACCTCAAACGTCCAATCTACCGTCAAACAGCAGCATACGGTCATATGGGACGGACAGATATCGACCTTCCATGGGAACGTTTGGACAAGGTAGAAGCCTTGAAAGATGCTGTAAAATAATTCGTTGAAATGGAAAAGTTAGGGTCAAGATGATCCTTGCTTTTTTTCGTGTTGAAAATTCCTACAGATGGAAAAATAGGGCGATCTGTGGTATAATAGATGCAGTATTTTAAATACGTTGTCCCTTTTATTTCCGTTGCAAAAAAACGATAGTAAAAGGAAAAAGACTTGAAAGAGCTAATGAATTATTAAGATGAAAAAAATTGTAATAAATGGTGGTCGCCCTCTAAAAGGAGAGGTGACCATTAGTGGTGCAAAAAATAGCGTTGTGGCCCTAATTCCTGCGACCATTCTGGCGGATGATATCGTGACCCTTGATGGGGTGCCAGATATCTCAGATGTGGCAAGTTTGATTGACATCATGACCATCATGGGGGCTAAGATCGAACGCAAAGAAGACAGTTTGATCATTGATCCTCGTGGAGTGAAGGATATGCCCATGCCATTTGGAAAGATCAATAGTCTCCGTGCCTCCTATTATTTCTATGGCAGTTTATTAGGGCGCTACGGTCAAGCAACAGTTGGACTACCTGGCGGGTGTGATCTTGGCCCGCGTCCGATCGATTTGCATTTGAAGGCCTTTGAAGCGATGGGAGCTGCTATGACCATGGATGGCTCCAGTATGAAGCTTGCGACAAACGGCAAGCCTCTTCAAGGAGCGAATATCTACATGGACACTGTTAGTGTTGGTGCAACGATCAATACGATTTTGGCAGCGGTTAAGGCTGAAGGTCGGACAGTGATCGAAAATGCTGCTCGTGAACCTGAAATTATCGATGTGGTAACCTTGCTTAACAATATGGGAGCCCATATTCGGGGAGCAGGGACGGATATCATTATCATTGATGGTGTTCCGCATTTGCATGGAACGAGACATCAGGTTATTCCTGATCGCATCGAAGCAGGAACCTATATTGCGCTTGCGGCTGCTATCGGAGAAGGCATTCAGATCAATAATGTCTTGTACGAGCATTTAGAGAGCTATATTGCCAAGTTAGAGGAAATGGGTGTGCGCATGACCATTTCTGAAGATAGCATCTTTGTAGAAAAACAAACAGGCTTGAAGGCGATCCAGATCAAAACTTCTCCTTATCCTGGTTTTGCGACTGATTTACAGCAACCGATCACACCTTTGCTCTTAACCGCTACAGGACGTGGTCGAATTGTTGATACGATTTATGAAAAGCGGGTCAACCATGTGCCAGAATTGGCTAAAATGGGGGCTACTATTTCGACCTTGAACGACCACATTATCTATGAAGGGCCAAATCAATTGACAGGATCCAGTGTGAAAGCGACGGATCTTCGAGCTGGTGCGGCTTTAGTGATCGCAGGTCTCATGGCTTCTGGAACAACCGAAATTACAAATGTGGAATACATCCTTCGCGGGTATTCAGATATTATTCATAAATTGACTCAACTTGGAGCAAATATCCAGTTGGTAGAGGAATAGTGACAGAGCTAGAGATCTGAAAGTGGCAGCTGGATACACGAACAATGGAGTTTGAGATGAATATTTGGACGCACTTAGCTGCCTATTCACTAATTGAAACACAAAGGTTGTATTTACGACCTTTTCTCTTTGAGGATGCGGAAGATTTTTATAAGATTGCTTCTAATCCTGAAAATTTACAATTTATCTTTCCTGCACAAGCCGATCTTGCCGAAACCCAGTATGTACTAGCCAACTATTTCATGAAAAATCCTTTGGGGGTTTGGGCCATCTGTGATAAGGAAACCAATCAGATGATCGGCTCCATCAAGTTTGAAAAGTTGGATGAAATCAAGGGTGAGGCTGAGTTAGGTTACTTTTTACGCAAAGATTTTTGGGGAAAGGGCCTCATGACTGAAGCGGTCAAAGAATTGGTTTATCTCTCATTTGAGAAATTTCAACTGAAGGAGCTTAAGATTGTCACCCATGTTGAAAATGCAGGGAGTCAAAAGGTCGCTTTAAAGGCTGGCTTTCGTCTCTTTCGTCAATTTAAAGGGAGTGACCGTTATACGCGTAAAATGCGCGATTATTATGATTTCCGCCTAGGTAGAGGGGACTTCTATGAGTAAACACCAAGAGATTTTAGACTATCTCGAAAAATTACCGATTGGAAAACGGGTCAGTGTTCGGAGTATTTCCAATTTTTTGAATGTCAGTGATGGAACGGCTTATCGTGCCATTAAAGAAGCTGAAAATCAAGGAATTGTAGAAACGCGTCCTAGAAGTGGGACCATCCGTGTTAAATCGAAAAAGGCTGTACTAGAGCATTTGACGTATCGAGAAATCCAGGAAATTACCGGTTCGGAAATTTTAGCTGGTGAAGAGGGGCTCGAAAAAGAATTTAATAAATTCTACATCGGTGCCATGACGGAGAAGCACGTCCTAGACTATGTGTCTGAAGGGGGCCTTTTGATCGTGGGAGACCGCACCAGCATTCAACGATTGGCATTAAAACATGACAATGCAGTCTTGGTGACAGGTGGCTTTGAGGTGAGTGAAGATGTGATTGATCTGGCCAATCAGGTACAAATCCCAGTCATCCGAACTTCACACGATACCTATACCGTCGCTACTATGATCAATAAGGCTTTGTCTAACATGCAGATCAAGACAGATATCTTGACGGTGGAGCAGGTCTATCGGCCTTTCCATGAGTACGGCTATCTTTCTGAAACAGATACGGTAAGGGATTATTTAGATCTGGTTCGAAAGAATCGCTTTAGCCGATTTCCGGTTGTCAATCAACACCAGATGGTAGTGGGTGTCGTGACCATGCGAGATGCGGGTGATAAGGCACCTCAGACGACCCTAGATAAGGTGATGTCGCGGACCATCTTTACCACCAATCTATCCACCAGCATTGCGACCATTAGCCAGCGGATGATCGCTGAAGATTATGAGATGATTCCTGTGGTTCGTACTAACCAGACCTTGCTGGGTGTTATTACGCGGCGGGATGTCATGGATCGGATTAGCAAGGTGCAATTTTCGAGCTTGCCAACCTTTAGTGAGCAAATTGGTCAAAAGATTCAAACAGAGAACGACCATTACCAATTCACAGT
>JAPJPE010000131.1 GCA_030825825.1 Streptococcus sp.
AAACAATATGTTTTTGTCAAAAAATAAAAGGAGACAGCCAAATGAAATGGTATAAAAAAATCGGACTTCTTGCGACTACAGGCCTAGCCTTGTTTGGGCTCGGTGCTTGCTCCAACGATGGTAAATCTGCGGATGGCACAGTGACCATCGAGTATTTCAACCAGAAAAAAGAAATGACCAAAACCTTGGAAGAAATCGCGCGTGATTTTGAAAAGGAAAATCCAAAGGTCAAGGTCAAAGTTGTCAATGTACCAAACGCTGGTGAAGTATTGAAAACACGTGTTCTCGCAGGGGATGTGCCAGATGTAGTCAATATTTACCCACAGTCTATCGAACTGCAAGAATGGGCAAAAGCGGGTGTCTTCGAAGATTTAAGCAATAAAGACTATCTCAAACGCGTGAAAAACGGTTACGCTGAAAAATATGCCGTGAACGGAAAAGTCTACAACGTTCCTTTTACAGCCAATGCTTACGGAATCTACTACAACAAAGATAAATTCGAAGAGTTGGGCTTGAAGGTTCCTGAAACTTGGGACGAATTTGAACAGTTGGTAAAAGACATCGTTGCCAAAGGACAAACTCCATTTGGGATTGCAGGTGCAGAAGCTTGGACTCTCAATGGTTACAATCAATTGGCCTTTGCGACAGCAGCAGGTGGAGGAAAAGAAGCCAACCAATACCTTCGTTATTCTCAGCCAAATTCCATAAAATTGTCTGATCCGATTATGAAGGATGACATCAAGGTCATGGATATCCTTCGCATTAAAGGTTCGAAGCAAAAGAACTGGGAAGGTGCAGGTTATACAGACGTTATTGGAGCCTTCGCGCGTGGAGATGTCCTCATGACACCAAATGGATCTTGGGCCATTACCGCGATCAATGAACAAAAACCGAAATTTAAGATTGGGACCTTCATGATTCCAGGGAAAGAAAAAGGACAAAGCTTAACCGTTGGTGCGGGAGACTTAGCATGGTCTATCTCTGCTACTACCAAACATCCAAAAGAAGCCAATGCCTTTGTGGAATACATGACGCGTCCAGAAGTCATGCAAAAGTATTATGATGTGGACGGATCTCCAACAGCGATCGAAGGGGTCAAACAAGCAGGAGAGGATTCACCGCTTGCTGGAATGACCAAATATGCCTTTACGGATCGTCACTTGGTGTGGTTACAACAATACTGGACCAGTGAAGCAGACTTCCATACCTTGACGATGAACTATGTCTTGACAGGTGATAAACAAGGAATGGTCAATGATTTGAATGCCTTCTTTAACCCGATGAAAGCGGATGTGGATTAGGAGTAGAGAGACTATGAAAAAAGTATTACAAAAATATTGGGCTTGGGCTTTTGTGGTCATTCCCCTCTTGTTACAAGCAATTTTCTTCTATGTGCCGATGTTCCAAGGAGCCTTTTACAGTTTTACCAACTGGACAGGTTTGACCTATAACTACAAGTTTGTCGGCTTGAACAACTTTAAGCTCCTCTTCATGGATCCAAAATTCATGAATGCTATTGGCTTTACTGCAATCATCACGATTGCCATGGTAGTTGGTGAGATTGCCCTTGGGATCTTCATTGCGCGTGTCTTAAACTCTAAAATCAAAGGGCAAACCTTCTTCCGTGCTTGGTTTTTCTTCCCAGCAGTTTTGTCCGGTTTGACAGTGGCGTTGATCTTCAAACAAGTCTTCAACTACGGTCTACCAGCGATTGGGAATGCACTTCATATCGAGTTTCTCCAAACCAGTCTTTTAGGGACTAAGTGGGGAGCAATCTTCGCGGCTGTCTTTGTCCTTCTCTGGCAAGGAGTAGCTATGCCCATCATTATCTTCCTAGCTGGTCTGCAATCTATTCCAACCGAGATTACAGAAGCAGCAAGAATCGATGGTGCAACGAGCAAGCAAGTCTTCTGGAATGTTGAATTGCCTTACTTGCTACCAAGTGTCTCTATGGTCTTTATCCTAGCCCTAAAAGGTGGGCTTACCGCCTTTGACCAAGTCTTTGCCATGACTGGTGGGGGTCCAAACAATGCCACAACCTCACTTGGACTCTTGGTTTATAACTATGCCTTTAAAAATAACCAATTCGGTTATGCCAATGCCATTGCCGTAATCTTGTTCTTCTTGATTGTAGTGATTTCGATCATCCAATTGAGAGTATCTAAGAAATTTGAAATTTAAGAGGAGAAGCACGATGAAACAAGATGAAAGAAAAGCCTTGATTGGCAAATACATTCTATTGATTCTAGGATCGGTTCTGATTTTAGTGCCGCTCCTTGCCACCCTCTTTAGTTCCTTCAAACCCACCAAGGATATCGTAGACAATTTCTTTGGATTCCCGACGAATTTCACATGGGACAACTTTAGCCGTCTCTTGGCTGATGGGATCGGAGGATATTATTGGAACTCTGTCGTCATCACTGTCTTGTCTTTACTTGCAGTAATGATCTTTATCCCCATGGCGGCCTACTCCATCGCCCGCAATATGAGTAAGAGAAAAGCCTTTACCATCATGTACACCCTCTTGATCCTTGGGATCTTCGTACCTTTCCAAGTCATCATGATTCCGATTACGGTTATGATGAGTAAACTCGGTTTGGCTAACACCTTTGGTTTGATCTTGCTCTACTTGACCTATGCGATTCCACAGACCCTCTTCCTCTATGTCGGCTATATCAAAATCTCGATCCCAGAAAGTTTGGATGAAGCAGCTGAGATTGATGGGGCTAATAAATTTACAACCTATTTCCGCATCATCTTCCCAATGATGAAACCCATGCATGCGACAACCATGATCATCAATGCCCTTTGGTTCTGGAATGACTTCATGTTGCCACTCCTTGTCTTGAACCGCGATTCCAAAATGTGGACCCTGCCTTTGTTCCAATACAACTACGCAGGCCAATATTTCAACGACTACGGACCAAGCTTTGCTTCCTACGTTGTCGGCATTATCAGTATCACCATTGTCTATCTCTTCTTCCAACGCCATATCATCGCAGGAATGAGCAACGGCGCAGTGAAATAAGAAATAAGATACAAAGGGACGATTCAGCTTGCTGAAAATTTCTGTAGAAAAATAGGAAATCGACGTAGTGTGCTTGCACACAAGGAGATTTATCTTTTTTCCTAAGAAATTAGTCCCGTGTTCAATTCCAAATACAAAGTAACGATTCAGCTTGCTGAAAATTTCTGTAGTACCCTAGGGCATCCACATCTGTAGACTACTGAAGTAGCAACGGCTGTGGAAAACCAGGGAATCTGAATAAGAAGCCTTGGCTTCTTTGAAGATTCATCTTTTTCACACAGAGCTTAGGGCGTGTTCAATTCCAGATACAAAGGGACGATTTAGCTTGCTGATTTAAATCGTATCCTAGGAAGCAATTATTTAAAAATATAAACTCAAGAAAGCCAGGTCTCTTCAGACTTGGCTTTCAAAAAAAAGAAAAGGAAACCATTATGCCAATTCAAAACAAAACCATGTTAATTACTTACTCAGATAGCTTAGGAAATAACCTTAAGGATCTCTATGAAAATCTAGAGAAACATTTTGGTGATGCAGTAGGTGGGGTTCACCTCTTGCCATTTTTCCCATCAACTGGTGACCGGGGCTTTGCGCCTGTAGACTATGACCAAGTGGATCCAGCCTTTGGAGATTGGGAAGATGTCAAACGCTTGGACGACAAGTACTATCTTATGTTTGACTTTATGATCAATCACATTTCTCGTCAGTCTAAGTATTATAAAGATTACCAAGAAAAGCATGACCAAAGTGCCTACAAGGATCTCTTTCTCAATTGGGACAAGTTCTGGCCAGAGAATCGCCCAACTCAAGCAGATGTGGACTTGATTTATAAGCGCAAAGACCGGGCTCCTAAACAAGCCATCACTTTTGCGGATGGGACGACCGAGCATCTCTGGAATACCTTTGGGGAAGAGCAGATTGACCTAGACGTGACCAAGGACGTGACCATGGACTTTATTCGCAAGACCATCGAACACCTGGCGAGCAATGGCTGTGACCTCATTCGTTTGGACGCCTTTGCCTATGCGGTGAAGAAATTGGACACTAATGATTTCTTCGTGGAGCCAGATATTTGGGATTTGTTGGATAAGGTGCGCGATATGGCGGCAGGCTACGGTGCTGAGC
>JAPJPE010000132.1 GCA_030825825.1 Streptococcus sp.
TTCAACGGCGGATTCTTTATTCTATGAATAAGGATGGCAATACCCATGACAAGGGTTACCGTAAGTCTGCCAAGTCTGTCGGTAATATCATGGGGAATTTCCACCCTCACGGGGACAGTTCCATCTATGATGCCATGGTCCGCATGTCTCAGGACTGGAAGAACCGTGAGATCCTTGTGGAAATGCACGGAAACAATGGTTCCATGGACGGTGATCCACCAGCAGCCATGCGTTATACCGAAGCGCGCTTGTCTGAAATTGCGGGCTATCTCCTTCAAGATATCGAAAAGAAAACAGTGCCATTTGCCTGGAACTTTGATGATACGGAAAAAGAGCCAACCGTTTTGCCTGCTGCTTTTCCAAATCTCTTGGTAAATGGGGCAACAGGGATTTCAGCTGGTTACGCGACAGATATTCCACCACACAATCTTGCTGAAGTCATCGATGCCGTGGTCTACATGATCGACCATCCATCTGCCAAGGTAGACAAACTCATGGAGTTTTTACCTGGACCTGATTTCCCAACTGGTGCCATTATCCAAGGACGGGATGAGATTAAGAAAGCCTATGAAACTGGTAAGGGCCGGGTGGTTGTCCGCTCTAAGACAGAAATCGAGCAGCTCAAAGGCGGTAAGCAGCAAATCGTTGTCACCGAGATCCCTTATGAGATCAACAAGGCTGTCTTAGTCAAGAAGATTGACGATGTCCGTGTCAACAACAAGGTGGCCGGTATTGCGGAAGTTCGGGATGAGTCTGACCGGGATGGTCTTCGCATTGCCATTGAGCTCAAAAAAGATGCCAATGCCGATCTAATCTTGAACTACTTGTTCAAGTATACAGACTTGCAGGTCAACTACAACTTCAATATGGTGGCAATTGACAATTATACCCCTCGTCAAGTTGGGATTATGCCGATCCTCTCTAGCTACATTGCTCACCGTCGGGATATCATTGTCGCTCGCTCGCGCTTTGATAAGGAAAAGGCAGAACGACGGCTCCACATCGTAGAGGGCTTGATCCGCGTCATTTCCATCCTCGATGAAGTCATCGCCTTGATCCGTGCTTCTGATAACAAGGCAGATGCTAAAGAAAACCTCAAGGTCAGCTACGATTTCACGGAAGAACAAGCAGAAGCTATTGTTACCTTGCAATTGTACCGCTTGACCAATACCGATATCGTTACCTTGGAAGAAGAGCATGGCAGTCTCAAGGAGCAAATAGCGACCTTGGCAGCCATCATTGGGGATGAACGAACCATGTTCAACCTCATGAAGAAGGAATTGCGTGAAGTTAAGAAGCTCTTTGGGAATCCTCGTCGCAGTGAATTGCAAGACACTGCTAAAACGATCGAGATCGATACAGCCAGTCTCATTGTTGAAGAGGAAACCTTCGTCAGCGTGACCCGTGCGGGTTACATTAAACGGACCTCTCCTCGTTCCTTCAATGCATCAACACTGGAAGAAGTCGGTAAGCGAGACGATGACGAGTTGATTTTTATAGAGCCTGCTAAGACGACTCAGCATCTCTTACTCTTTACCAACTTGGGGAATGCCATTTATCGACCAATTCATGAATTGACAGATACCAAGTGGAAGGATATCGGAGAGCACCTCAGTCAGACCTTGACCAATTTCGAGCAAGAGGAAGAAATTCTCTTTGCGGAGATTGTGGATCAGTTTGAGGGAGTAACCTACTTTGCAGCAACTCAACAAGGACAAATCAAGCGTTTTGAACGAAAAGAATTGAGCCCATGGCGGACTTATCGTTCTAAATCGACTAAGTATGCTAAGCTAAAAGACCAAGACGACCGTATTGTAGCAGTAGCACCAGTTGTACTGGAAGATATCATGATCATTACTAAAAATGGTTATGGGTTGCGCTTCAATATTGAGGAGGTCCCCGTCGTAGGAGCCAAAGCAGCAGGGGTTAAAGCTATTAACCTGAAAGATGGAGATCAAGTGGTAGCCGCCTTTAAGTCAACGACTCCAAGCATGTACATTCTGACTCAACGAGGTAGTCTCAAACGGATGTTACAAGACGATATTCCTGTGACCAGTCGGGCTAAACGGGGACTACAGGTCTTGCGTGAGTTGAAAAATAAACCACACCGCGTCTTCAAGGCAGGTCCAGTCTTCACTGACCAGGGAGATTTTGATCTCTTTACGAGCCAAGATGAAGTGGCAGAACAAGATCAAATTCTTCAGATCACTTCTACAACAGGGCAGGTGACAGAAATTGATTTGACGCAATTAAGCATTTCTGAAAGAACAAGCAATGGATCCTTTGTCAACGATACCATTTCGGATCAAGAAGTTTTTTCAGCTACCATCAAATAAAAGAAAGCGTCGGTCCATTCTAGGACTGACTTTCTTTAAAAATAAATTTTCTGAAAATTGAAAATTTCGCTTGAAATTCTCATGAAATGGTGTACAATAGTGTACATAGATTGAGAAACTAAATGGACCTGAACCAGGTCAAAAAGAAAAAATTTAAGGAGCACGATCATGACAGTATCACTTGATTGGGAAAACCTTGGCTTTTCATATATGAAATTACCTTATCGCTATTTGGCATATTATCGCAATGGAGCTTGGGAAAAAGGAGAATTGACAGAAGATGCGACCTTGCATTTGTCCGAATCTTCTCCAAGTTTGCATTACGGTCAGCAAGCCTTTGAAGGGTTGAAAGCCTACCGTACAAAAGATGGAAGTATCCAATTGTTCCGTCCAGATCAAAATGCCAAACGTTTGCAACGCACAGCAGATCGGTTGCTGATGCCTCAAGTACCTGTTGATATGTTTGTGGATGCTTGTAAGGCAGTGGTAAAAGCCAATGAAGAGTATGTTCCACCATATGGTACTCGAGCTACCCTTTACCTTCGTCCACTTTTGATTGGGGTTGGTGATATTATTGGTGTGCACCCAGCAGATGAGTATATCTTTACCATCTTTGCAATGCCTGTCGGTAACTACTTTAAAGGTGGTTTGGTTCCAACGAACTTCTTGATTCAAGATGAGTACGACCGTGCTGCTCCACATGGTACTGGGGCTGCAAAAGTTGGTGGGAACTACGCAGCTAGTATGTTGCCAGGTAAGATTGCCCATGATCGTAACTTCTCTGACGTGATTTACCTCGATCCAGCGACTCACACCAAGATTGAAGAAGTTGGTTCTGCAAACTTCTTTGGTATCACTGCTAATAACGAATTTGTGACGCCATTGAGTCCTTCTATTTTGCCATCTATCACCAAGTACTCTTTGCTTTACTTGGCAGAACACCGTCTTGGTATGACACCAATTGAAGGGGATGTCTTTATCAATGACTTGGATCGCTTTGTAGAAGCAGGAGCTTGTGGTACCGCAGCTGTCATCTCTCCGATCGGAGGCGTTCAACACGGTGATGACTTCCATGTCTTCTATTCTGAAACAGAAGTAGGTCCTGTCACACGGAAGCTCTATGACGAGTTGACCGGTATCCAATTTGGTGATGTCGAAGCGCCAGAAGGATGGATTATCAAAGTCGATTAAAACGAAGGAGTCTGAGCCAAAAGTGTCCAGGCTTCAATGAGAAACAGCCTTAACGAAGGACGTAGTAGCTAAAGTTTCTCTTCATTCGCTTTTAGGCTCAAAAGAGTGCCGAATGACTTTTTCGGGGGTGGGTTAAAGAAGGAATTTCTAACTAAATTCTTTCTGCCCACTCCCTTTTCTCTTGCGTCATCAAGAGAATTTTTGTAAAATAGAAAAAGTGAAAAGAGGGTTGAAATGAGTAAAAAAGATAAGAAAATTGAGATTCAAATCGTTGATAGTAAAGTAACCGTCGGAAAAGACACTTTTGATGGATTCACTTTGTCCATTGGAAAGAAAACGATTGGTGAAATTGCAGACATGGCAGGTCAGTTTGCCATTATCAAAAATGGAAATGTGGATTCACTTTACAAAAAACTTGAAAAAGCCGTTGAAATTTTAATAGAAAATTATAATTTGAATAAATAAGGGCTTGCAATCATAGTAAATCAATGGTATAATAGATCCTGTTGATTTATATGGAGAGATAGCGAAGAGGCTAAACGCGGCGGACTGTAAATCCGCTCCTTCGGGT
>JAPJPE010000133.1 GCA_030825825.1 Streptococcus sp.
CTGTTGCTGAGCTGTCTGCATCTTGTAGTAAACACCTTGCGCTTGCATTAGCTCTTCATGAGTACCATGCTCAACAATATCGCCATCTACCATTACAAGGATCATATCAGCATTTTGAATGGTCGACAAGCGGTGAGCAATGATGAAGCTGGTCCGTCCTTTCATGAGCTGATTAAAGGCATCTTGAATCAAGACCTCAGTCCGAGTATCGATGGAGGATGTCGCCTCATCCAAGATCAAAATCTTAGGAACTGAAAGGAAAACCCGCGCAATCGTTAAGAGTTGGCGTTGTCCTTGAGACAAAGACTCTCCAGCATCTGAAAGATAGGTATCGTACCCTTGTGGCAACTGCCGGATAAAGAAATCTGCATTGGCTGCTTTGGCTGCTTCTATGACTTCTTCTCTAGTTGCATCGGGACGAGAAAAGGCAATATTTTCATGAATGGTCCCGACCTTGAGCCAAGTTTCTTGCAGGTCCATACCAAACTGTTGGCGGTAAGAAGCACGGGTGTAGTCCGTAATTGGCACCCCATCAATCGTGATCTCTCCAGAATTAACAGGGTAGAAACGCATGAGCAGATTAATCAAGGTCGATTTTCCTGCTCCTGTAGGCCCTACAATGGCAACCTTACTGGCAGCTGGAACCTGAATGGTTAAATCTTTGATCAAGGTCCGACCCAAATCATAGCCAAATGTGACGTGTTCAAAACCAATCGCACCTTTAACATCCTGACTTTCCAGAACCCGTTGCCCTGTCTCTTCGACCTCAGCTTGATCCAAGACGCTGTACAAACGCTCTGCACAGGCAAGGGCACTTTGGAGTTCTGACAAGACAGAAGAGATATCATTAAAAGGCTTGGTGTATTGGTTGACATAATTGAGGAAGGTCACCAATTGACCGACAGTAAAGTGAGATCCCGAAATAATACGAACCGCACCAAATCCAGCCACTACCGCATAAATCAAGGCATTCACAAAGCGAGTGGCAGGGTTGACAGTTGAAGAATAAAAGACAGCGGATTGGGAATAATTGGCATAGCTTTCATTCGTCCCCTTAAAAGCCGTACGGAATTGATCCTGAGCGTTAAATGACTGGATCAAACTTTCCTGGGTCAAGGACTCTTCGATCAACTGAGTTTGAAGACCACGTGCCTTGGTCTGCTTTTGGAAAAGCGTATAAGAACGCTTGGCAATAAAACGAGCAATCAACAGGGATAAAGGGGTCAAGACAAGAACCGCCACCATCATAAAGAAATCCAATTCTGCCATGGTCACGATGGTGACAAGAATGGTTAGGAGGCCAACAAAGAACTGGTTAAAGACCATCAGAAGACCACTATTGAGTTGCTCTACATCGGTCGTGAGGCGACTGACGAAGTCCCCGCTCCCTTGTTTATCTAGATAAGACAAGGGCAATCGGTGTACTTTTTCCATCACTTCTGCTCTCAGGCTTTGGCTAAACCGATAGACCCATTGATTGTAGAGAAGAGGATTGATCCATTGGATCAAGGTATTGGCCATAATGACCAGAACCATTTGGATCAAAACAGGCCATAAGACTTTCATCCCTTGAGGATTGATGACTAAATCAACCGCATGTCCGATCAGGATCGGTAACCAGACCGTTAAGGCCACTTGAGCGATAGTTCCGATACTGGCTAGAATCAGGAGCCCGGGATGGTTGGCAAAATCTCTAAACAGACGTTTTACATAACTAGAACGTTTTTGACTCATGCTTCCTCCCTCCCGTGTTGTGAATAATGAATTTCTTGATAAATCTCATTGGTAGACAAGAGGAAATCATGATTTCCCAGTCCTACTTGATGTCCCTTGTTCAAGACCAAAATCTGATCAGCAGACTTGAGACTATTGGTTCGTTGTGATACTAAGATCAAACTCGTATCACTCAATTCTTCTTTAATCGATTTTAAGAGACGAGCTTCCGTCAAATAATCCAAGGCAGAAGTTGAATCATCCAAAATCAAGAAAGGAGCCTTCTTCAAAAGGGCACGCGCAATGGTCAACCGTTGACGTTGGCCACCTGAGAAATTTCGACCAAAGGCTTCCACTGGCTCATCGAGTTGTCCTTCTTTTTCACGGACAAAATCAGCCGCCTGAGCCGTTTCTAGTGCCCACCACAAATCTTCATCCGATAGATTTTCTTCCATTCCAAGTAAGAGATTCGAGCGGATGGTTCCTCTAAAGAGCTCTGCCTTCTGTGGGACAACAGCTACCCACTCCCGCCACTCCTTAAGAGTTTTAGGAGAGTGACCTTGATGAAAGAGGGCTAATTTTCCCTGACTAACGGCATACAAGTGACTCAATAACTGAACCAGGGTGGATTTCCCAGATCCTGTACCACCGATAATTCCCAACATCTGTCCATGATCCAGATCAAAGGAAATATCTTCTAGAGCTGGACTTGAAGCCGTTGGATAGGTGAAAGAAACTTCCTCTGCGCTAATCGCTTCTTGCTCTCTTGCAGTTTCTTCTGGCAAAGCTTCTAGGAGGTCTTCTTCCTTCAAATCAAAAATCTCTTGGACACGCTTGGCAGAAATATAGCTGACATTTAAAGACGTGACCAGCATCGCCAGTTTGATCAATTCTGTTAAAATTTGTAATAAATAATTGACCAAAGCGACCAACATCCCTTGGGTTAAAAGACCAGCAGAGATATTCAATTGTCCTTGCCAAATGACACAAACCAAGGTCGTATTGACCACAAGGAAGGTCAAGGGACTGACCAAACTAGACCAGATACCAGCGCGAATTTGCCAGATCTTGTAGTCCTGATTGACCTCTCTAAAGTCCTCTAATTCACTAGACTGTTGTCCAAAGGCCCGAATCACCCGCATCCCTTGAAATTGCTGACGCGTCACCGTCACCATCCGGTCTATGATTTTCCGAATCTTAGCAAAAAGAGGATTGACAATCCGAGACATGATCACAATAATCAAGGTTAAAATCGCCACCATCCCCAAGAACCAAAGAGTGAGTTTAGGACTGATAGTAAAGGCCATGATGATAGAACCAAAGACAATAATCGGTGCTCTCAAAAAGAGGCGCAAGAATTGGTTGATCCCAACCTGAATTTGATAGGTATCAGAAGTGAGACGGGTTACCAAACTAGAAGTCCCGATTTTATCGCGCTTGTCCTTTGGAAGCGATAAGATCTTCTCATACAAATCCTTGGTCATCTCACGGGTAAAGCCGACAGCTGCTTTAGAAGAAAAATACTGGGCCGTAATAGCTACGACAACCCCAAAGCTCGCAAATAAAAACAAAACACCGACCGTCATCACGACTGCGCTCGTTTCCTTTTTCGGAATGACCTGATCGACCAAGTGGGCGATGATTAAGGGGACACACAATTCAAAAATAGCTTCTAAGAGTTTAAACACGGGCCCTAGAAGAGTTTCCCATAGATAGCCCTTAAAATACTTCAATAATGATTTCATACGACTCGATTCTTTTTTTAATGGATATACATATTTTACCACAAATTCTTAAGATGAAAAAACTCTCCCTGCAGAGCAGAGAGAGTTGAATACTGACCAGATGAAGGTTGAAATCTTATTCCTTCTTTGTTACCTTGCTTAAGGTCTTGCCCATTTTCCCCAATCCAAACATCAAGAGAGGGAAAGAGAATAGCGTTATAAGGCCTAATACGATAAAGACTGCTACAAAGCCACAGCTATCAATGAACCAACCAGTCAAAGGGAAGATGACAATCATAGATAGACTAAACATCATCGAATTGATACTCAGCATGGTTGCTCGTACACTGGAAGGCAGATAAGCCTGTAAATCATTGTAGTAGATGGGTTGATAAACGGCATAAAGGGCATTGGTCAAGAGATAGACACACAGATAGGCGAATGGAGTCTTTACACCTACCAAAAGCAAGACCAAACCTGTCAGTGCAACCAGAATCGGAAAGACTTGATTACTATTCCATTTTTTCCCGATTTGACTGGCCAAATAAACCGCTAGGAGATTGAATCCACTACCAATTAACATGATGAGCGAAACTTGCCAACTGGCTAAGTCACTGATTTTCTGTTGGTAGTAAAAATAAA
>JAPJPE010000134.1 GCA_030825825.1 Streptococcus sp.
AGAAATGAGGAGACCCTATGCGTAAAGTTGAATTTTTAGATACCAGCCTTCGGGATGGCGAACAGACTCCAGGAGTTAATTTCTCTATCAAAGAAAAGATTGCCATTGCTAAACAATTGGAAAAGTGGGGCATTTCTGCTATTGAAGCAGGTTTTCCTGCAGCTAGTCCTGATTCCTTCACAGCTGTTCAAGAGATTGCCAAGGTCTTGACCAAGACAGCCGTGACAGGTTTGGCCCGTTCTGTCAAATCAGATATTGATGCTTGTTATGAAGCCTTGAAGGATGCTAAGTATCCACAAATTCACGTCTTTATCGCAACCAGTCCGATTCACCGGGAGTTTAAACTCAACAAGACAAAGGAAGAAATCCTTGAAACGATCAAAGAGCACGTTTCTTACGCTCGCTCAAAATTTGAAATTGTTGAATTCTCACCCGAAGATGCGACCCGGACAGAATTGGATTTCCTCTTGCAAGTCGTACAGACTGCAGTCGATGCTGGTGCTAGCTATATCAACATTCCTGATACAGTCGGTTTCACGACACCAGCGGAGTACGGTGCCATTTTCAAATACTTGATTGACCATGTCAAGACAGATCGCGAGATTATCTATTCACCTCATTGCCATGATGACCTAGGAATGGCGGTGGCTAATAGCCTCGCTGCTGTTAAAAATGGTGCCCGTCGTGTCGAAGGAACCATCAATGGCATCGGGGAGCGGGCCGGCAATGCGGCGCTTGAAGAAGTAGCGGTTGCTCTCAATATCCGTGAAGACTATTTCCAAGTGGAGAGTCCGATTGTCCTTAATGAAACCATCAACACTTCTGAATTGGTTTCTCGTTACTCTGGTATTCCAATTCCTAAAAACAAGGCGGTTGTTGGTGGCAATGCCTTCTCACACGAGTCTGGGATTCACCAAGATGGGGTCCTTAAAAATCCTCTTACTTATGAAATCATCACACCTGAATTGGTGGGTGTTAAGAGCAATAGTCTCCCTCTTGGAAAATTGTCTGGTCGCCATGCCTTTGTCGAAAAATTGCATGAGTTGGGACTGGAATTTACAGAAGAAGACATCAAGCCATTGTTTGCGAAGTTCAAATCTCTGGCAGACAAGAAACACGAGATCACAGATGCCGATATCCGCGCCCTTGTTGCAGGTACAGCAGTTGAAAATCCAGAAGGATTCCAATTTAACGATCTCCGCTTGACAACCAATGCAGACGAAACGATTACAGCAGCGGTTAGCCTCAGCAATGAAGAAGGGGAAGTACTTGAATTCCTTGCCAATGGTCAAGGGTCAGTTGAAGCGATCTTTAATGCGATTGATAAATTCTTCAACCAAACTGTTCGCTTGACCTCATACAATATCGATGCAGTGACAGATGGGATTGATGCCCAAGCCCGCGTCTTGGTATCCGTGGAAAATGTCGATACCGATACGATTTTCAATGCCTCTGGTTTGGACTTTGACGTATTGAAAGCCTCTGCCATTGCTTATATCAATGCCAACACGCTGGTTCAAAAAGAGAATGCGGGTGAGATGGGACGAACTGTCTCCTACCGTGATCTTCCACAAGCCTAAGAGGAAATGAACATGACAAAGAAAATTGTAACACTTGCAGGAGATGGGATTGGCCCTGAGATCATGGCTGCTGGACTAGAGGTCCTCGCAGCCGTCGCTCCCAAAATCGGCTTTGATTATAGTCTAGAAGACAAACCTTTTGGGGGTGCTGGGATTGATGTCGCTGGCCACCCACTTCCTCAAGATACTCTAAAAGCAGCTAAAGGAGCGGATGCTATTCTTCTCGCAGCTATCGGGAGTCCGGAATATGACAATGCTCCTGTTCGTCCAGAACAAGGCCTGCTCGCTATTCGCAAGGAGTTAAATCTCTTTGCCAATATTCGTCCTGTACGGATTTTTGACGCCTTGAAACACTTGTCTCCTTTGAAACCCGAGCGTATCGAGGGTGTCGACTTCGTGGTCGTGCGTGAATTGACAGGTGGGATTTACTTTGGAGAGCATATCTTGAAAGAAGATACAGCACGCGATATCAATGATTACAGTGCAGAAGAAATCCGTCGGATTATGCGCCAGGCCTTTAAGATTGCGCAAGGACGTGGTAAGAAAGTGACCAGTATCGATAAGCAAAATGTCCTTGCAACTTCTAAATTGTGGCGCCAAGTGGCAGAAGAAGTTGACAAAGAATTTCCAGATGTGACTTTAGAGCACCAGCTTGTCGATAGTGCGGCCATGATCATGATTACCAATCCAGCCCGCTTTGATGTTGTAGTGACAGAGAATCTATTCGGAGATATCTTATCTGATGAATCGAGCGTCCTTCCAGGAACACTAGGCGTGATGCCATCTGCTAGTCATTCTGACCAAGGACCAAGTATGTACGAACCAATTCATGGTTCAGCACCTGATATTGCTGGTCAAGGCATTGCCAATCCGATTTCCATGATCCTGTCCGTTGCTATGATGCTCCGAGACAGTTTTGGAGAAACAGCAGGTGCAGAAATGATCGAAGAAGCTGTCAATCAAACCTTGAATCAAGGAATCTTGACACGGGATCTAGGTGGTCAGGCTTCTACTGCAGAGATGACTGCAGCCATTATTGAGAATCTCTAAGATGACATGGAGAGATCGCTGTTTAGTTGTTATTGCTATTTGGAATAGTATCGTATTTCTGACCTATGGTTTAGATAAACGAAAAGCTATCCAAAAGAGGTGGCGGATTCCTGAAAAGGTCCTGTTACTTGAGAGCTGGCTGCTTGGTGGATTCGGAGCTCTACTAGGTGGATATCTCTTTCACCACAAGGTGCGGAAATGGTATTTTCAAGCTACCTGGTGGGGCAGTAGCCTTCTTTTAGCAGGTGCCCTCTTTCTAATCCTTCAATGGATTTCCTAACAAGAAGATAAATGGAGAAAGACGATGAGTGGAAAATCTATCTTTGATAAACTTTGGGACCGCCACGTGATTACAGGAGTGGAAGGGCAACCCCAACTCATGTATGTGGACCAACACTACATCCACGAAGTGACGAGTCCGCAAGCCTTTCAAGGATTACGGGACGCAGGACGCAAGGTCCGACGACCTGATTTAACCTTTGGAACCTTTGATCACAATGTTCCAACGGTCAATATTTTTGATATTCGAGATGTGATTTCAAAAGCCCAGATTGATAAATTAGCTGAGAATGTGGTGGACTTTGGGATTGATCATGCTGCCCATGGTTCTGCCAAGCAAGGAATCGTTCATATGGTGGGCCCTGAAACCGGTCGGACCCAGCCTGGAAAATTTATTGTCTGTGGAGACAGCCACACCGCCACCCACGGAGCCTTTGGTGCCATAGCCTTTGGGATTGGAACCAGTGAAGTGGAGCATGTCTTTGCCACCCAAACCATCTGGCAAGTCAAACCAAAGAAAATGTTGGTTGAATTCACTGGAACCCCACAAAAAGGGATCTATTCAAAGGATTACATCCTAGCTTTGATAGCGCGCTACGGTGTTGCTTGTGGAGTTGGCTATGTCGTAGAGTATCGGGGAGAAGCAATTGATCGCTTGACCATGGAAGAACGCATGACCATCTGCAACATGTCGATCGAGTTCGGATCCAAAATGGGGATCATGAATCCTGATGAGACGACCTTTGACTACCTCCGAGGACGTGAATGTGTGCC
This sequence comes from Streptococcus sp., assembly GCA_030825825.1. Taxonomy (GTDB): domain Bacteria; phylum Bacillota; class Bacilli; order Lactobacillales; family Streptococcaceae; genus Streptococcus. The sequence continues at coordinate 3,684 of JAPJPE010000134.1, forward strand.
AGATGATTTTGAGGCCGCAGTAGCTGATTGGAAGACTCTGGTTAGTGATGACGATGCCGTTTATGATAAGGTCATCCGTATGGATGTATCTGATCTTGCTCCGATGGTGACTTGGGGAACCAACCCTTCAATGGGAGTGGACTTTGAGACTCCGTTTCCAGAGATACGAGACATGAATGATGAACGGGCTTATCATTATATGGATCTCGAACCTGGCCAAAAACCAGCAGACATTGAATTAGGCTATATCTTTATCGGTTCTTGTACCAATG
>JAPJPE010000135.1 GCA_030825825.1 Streptococcus sp.
ATCGGCTATTTGAGCTTGTCGTGCTCATAACGATGGCTCAACTCCAGCCCCTTAAAACCTTGCTGGCGGAGTGCCTCATAGACAATCATGCAGACGGTATTGGAGACATTTAAACTACGGACATGCTCATCATTCATCGGAATGCGAATGGCCTTCTCTTCGTGCTGGCGCATAAAATCTTCCGGCAATCCTTTGTCCTCGCGTCCAAACAAGAAATAATGGGATTTCCCATCCTGATAAGAAACGTCCGAATAAGTCTGATTTGCAAACTTAGACACCAAGTGCACCTGACCGTCACGCGCTGCTTCCATAAACTCTTCTAAGCTATCATAGAAACGGACATCCAGCTTGTCCCAGTAATCGAGTCCTGCTCGCTTCATCTTGCGATCATCGATCGGAAAAGCCATGGGACGAATAATATGTAAGGGAGAATTGGTTGCCGCACAGGTCCGTGCAATATTGCCCGTATTTTGTGGAATCTGAGGTTGGAACAAGACGATGTGGTTTTGAGCTGCTGACTCTTGGTAGTCCAGTTCTTCAATATTCATACTCGATCTCTTTCTGATAAAAAAATAGCCACACTGCCCGGAGTCAAGCTCAGCAAACAGCGTGGTTACAGCTTCATTAACTTAACTCACAACAGGTTTGAGGTAAATCAACGAAGGTACTTTCTAAGTATATCACTTTTGAAGCTCCTGTCAATAGTTTTTTTAGATTTTTTTAAGAAACTTTATCAAAGTTTTCGATCCCTCCTCATTCTTCTATTTTGACAATTTTTCCCACTTGTTCTTAGCTTGGTAAGATTCCTCCAGAAAGTCCTTAAAATAGATGAATTTTTCTTGAAAATAGAGTATGATAGAAGCATACTCTGGAGGTAATCTATGAAAATTATTGTTGTTGGTGGAGGAAAGGTCGGAACGGCCCTTTGTCGTTCTCTCGTTGCTGAAAACCACGATGTTATTTTGATCGAAAAAGACGAATCCGTTCTCAACCATATTACCAAACGGTTTGATATCATTGGGATTTTAGGAAATGGCGCAAACTTCAAGGTCTTGGAGCAAGCAGATGTTGAAGACTGCGATATCTTCATTTCCATGACCGAGTACGACGAAGTGAATATGGTTTCTGCTGTTTTAGCTAAAAAAATGGGAGCCAAAGAAACCATCGTTCGGGTGCGGAATCCGGAATATTCCAATTCCTACTTCAAGGAAAAAAATATCTTGGGCTTCTCCCTGGTTGTCAATCCTGAATTGCTGACAGCTCGTTATATTGCTAATATCATTGACTTCCCAAATGCCCTTTCTGTGGAGCATTTTGCAAACGGCCGTGTTGCCTTGATGGAATTTAAGATCAAGCCAGATAGCAATCTCTGCGATATGAGCCTATCCCAATTCCGAAAGAAATACGGAAATGTCATTGTTTGTGCGATCGAGCGTGGCAATGAACTCACGATTCCAAATGGAGACTTTGTTTTGCAGCCCCAAGACAAGATTTTCGTGACAGGAAATAGGATCGAGATCGTTCTCTTCCACAACAATGTCCGACCTCAAGTCATTAAGAGCATGATGATGATTGGTGCCGGAAAAATTGCCTACTATCTGCTCAATATTCTCCAGGATGTGCGCCGCAAAATCGATCTCAAGGTCATCGAGGTCAATCGCGAACGAGCTGAATTCTTTAGCCAAGAATTCCCTGACCTCTATGTCGTCCATGGAGACGGAACCGCTAAAGACATTCTTTTAGAAGAGAGTGCCAATAATTTTGATGCTGTGGCTACTTTGACAGGGGTCGATGAAGAAAACATCATCACCTCCATGTTCTTGGATTCTGTCGGAGTCAAAAAGAACATTACCAAAGTCAACCGAACCAGTCTGTTGGAGATCATTGGCGATCAGGATATGACCAGTATTGTCACTCCAAAACGCATCGCTGTAGACACCATTATGCACTTTATTCGCGGGCGCTACAATGCACAGTTCTCAAACCTAGAAGCCTTGCACCATGTCGCAAACGGCCGGATTGAAACCTTGCAGTTTCAAATTAAGGAAGACAACAAACTAACCCAATATCCCCTCTCTGAATTGAAATTGAAGAAGGGCGTTTTGATCGCTGCCATTATTCGAAACGGCAAGGCTATTTTCCCGAATGGGGATGACCGTTTGATGGTAGGGGATCGGATTATCGTGACCACCTTGATTCAAAATGTCACTAAAATCTACGATCTACTTGAGAGGTAAGCCTGATGAATAGAAGCATGATTCGTTACCTCTTATCCAAACTCCTCTTAATCGAGGCAGGTCTCCTAATCGTTCCCCTAGTGGTCGCTGCAATCTATCGGGAACCTGCCAAGGTCTTTGTCTCCATTGGAGCAACCATGGCCATCCTACTTGCGTTTGGCCTCCTTGGTAGTTTTCACAAACCTAAGGATTTTCACATCTATGCTAAGGAAGGAGTCCTGATTGTAGCACTTTGTTGGATCCTATGGTCCTTCTTTGGTGCCCTTCCCTTTGTCTTTTCGGGCCAAATTCCAAACATTATCGATGCCTTCTTTGAAGTCAGCTCCGGCTTTACAACAACAGGGGCAACGATTTTAGACGATGTGGGTGTCCTCAGCCACTCTCTCCTCTTTTGGCGTAGTTTTACCCACTTGATAGGGGGGATGGGAGTATTGGTCTTTGCCCTTGCGATTATGGACAATAACAAGAACAGCCACCTTGAAGTCATGAAGGCAGAGGTTCCTGGTCCAGTTTTTGGCAAGGTCGTTTCCAAATTAAAAAACACGGCTCAAATCCTCTACTTCTTGTACTTGGGTTTGTTCTTCCTCTTTGTGATTCTTTATTTCCTTGCTGGCATGCCCCTGTATGATAGTTTCGTCATCGCCATGGGGACGGCTGGTACTGGGGGCTTTACCGTCTTTAACGATGGGATCGCTCACTACAACAGTAGTCTAATTACCTATTTGGTCAGTATCGGGGTCTTGGTCTTTGGGGTTAACTTTAACCTCTACTACTTCCTTATGATCCGAAAATTCAAGGCCTTCTTTAAAGATGAGGAATTGCGGACCTACATCACTATTGTAATCCTATCTAGCGTATTGATTGCCTACAATTGCCTTCATCTCTATGCTAATGTTGCGAAGAGCTTTGAGATTTCCTTCTTCCAAGTGTCCAATATCATCACCACCACCGGTTTTGGTTATGGAACGACGGAAAAATGGCCTCTCTTTTCTCAGTTCATCCTCTTAATGCTGATGGTCATCGGTGGGTCTGCTGGCTCGACCGCTGGGGGGTTAAAAGTCATTCGGTGCTTGACCTTGTGGCGAATCGCAAAAAATCAGGTTCTTTCGACCTTGTCTCCAAATCGCGTTTTGACCTTGCATGTCAACGATACGGTACTCGATAAGGATACCCAGCATCAGATCCTCAAGTACTTTACAATATACAGTTTTATTACGATCGGCTTACTCTTTGTAGTGAGTCTAGACAACAATAACTTCATGACGGTTGTCAGTGCTGTCTTTAGTTGTTTCAACAATATTGGACCTATGATTGGTACGGGTCAAACCTTCTCCATCTTTAGTCCGATTTCAAAACTGTTACTTTCCTTAGCCATGATTGCCGGACGGCTTGAAATCTATCCAATGATTCTGCTCTTCCTGCCTAAAACATGGTCTAAACGCTGATAAAACGAGAGTGTTATAAAAAAATGAGGCTGGGACAAAAGTCCTAGCCTCTTAATTGTTTTTGGATTGTCGAGCAAGACGCAGTGGTTGAGTGGGCTCTACTACGCTGATTTCATCAGCTTTTACAGCCCTACTCAACTGTGCGGAGGTGGGACAACGAAATCGAATTCTAACGAATTACCGATTTCTGTCCCACTCTCAT
>JAPJPE010000136.1 GCA_030825825.1 Streptococcus sp.
CCCCTTTCATTTGGTCTTAATTTACTTCATAATGGTTGCTGTTGAGGTAACGGTAGTAATCCGTCAACTTCATGACCAGTACTCGGCCGATGACATTGACCAGGCTAATCACACGCCTGTAATCCATCTCTACGGGACCGATCACATGCATGAGGGCCATCCCACGATAAGGAACTAGGAACTTGTGGCTAATCACTGTCACATTCTTCAAGGCCTTCTCTTGGGATTCTGCAACCAGGATCTGGGTCATTTGGTCTTCTGGCATCCCCCCTCGCAACTCGAGAGCTACGTGTTGGGGATTATCTAAGAACTGATAGGTCTGAAGATCGGCGTAGGTTAGTGATGAAACCTTTCCTTCCACAAAAACCAGTTCTTGAAACAGTTGCGAGAAGACGTAATCAAAGAGATCCAGCACATTGTCTGTCGTCTTGAAATAGCGCTGTACAATCTGTGGAATCTCCGTCCGTAGGCGGTAGTGGATATCCAAGACTGTATTTCCAATGAAACGTTCTTGAACCAGCTGATGGAAGATCTCCAAGTCACTGGTTAAGAAATTCTTTGGAATGGCAAATTGTACAGTGACAGGCTTTGATTCATCCAAGGTCAGAACCGCTAAAGCATCGTGGTTGGATAAGGGAACAATCTCAAAACCAGTCAAGCGCTGACGTGTCGGTTCAACATCCTGAATCACTGCGGTGTAGCCAGTCATCTGGGCTAGTAACTTGGCCGTAGCATCCAAGATATCGTCTAACTTAAAGGCTTCGAAATCAAAGGCTTTCACCACCTGGTAGACATCTTGCTCATCAATCAACTCTAGATCAAGCGAGTTCTGAACAAAATATTGAAAACCAGCTCGACTAGGCATGCGGCCACTCGAAGTGTGGGCCTTTTCTAGTAAGCCTTGTTTTTCGAGGGCAGCCATGTCGTTTCGAATGGTCGCACTACTGGATTGAATGACATCTTGTAGCGCTTTTGAACCGACTGGTTCGTGGGTCTTGGTAAAGATATCGACGACAAGATTTAGAATCTCATTTTGACGTTCTGTAACCACGACCTCACCTCTCTTTCATTTTTAGCACTCTAAACACTCAAGTGCTAAACCATGATTCTATTATACACCCTCTCAAAAGAAAGTCAAGAAAAAAATCCAAAAAATTAGCACTCTTTTTTCAAGAGTGCTAAAAATCATTCTTAAGACCTAGAGAAGTGAATCTCCTCTTATTTGCCAGCTTTTTTCAATAGCTGAATATATTCTTCCAATACTAGCTGATGCTTGGCCATATACTGAGCATTTTCTACGCCAACATAACGGAAATGCCAATTCTCAAAATTCACACCCGTGATGTTGCTCTTCCCATCTGGGTAGCGAAGGACAAAGCCATATTGCGGTGCGATGGCAGCCAGCTGCATGCCCAACTCATCACTTTGGCCAGCTTCGACACTCATATCAATCGCAAGTCCCGTCTGGTGTTCACTAGCACCAGGGACCTGTACCTGAGTCTGCACCTGCTTTTCAGCTTCTTCATGCGAAAGACCACTAGCCTCTAGTTGCGCAACACGTTCATTATAGAGCTCTGTTTGTTCGGCCACACTTCGATAGCCTGATATCAAGGTTTCTTCTGGGGCAATTTTTCGAGCTGCTTCTAAGAATTGACGAGTTGGTTCTACAATCCGACTATCCACTTTGATAGCATCCACATCTGTCAATTGTGGGTTCAGCTCAGGCTTCACATTGTCACGATTGACCAAGATCAACTGCCAGTCTTTTGTCGAAACGGCTGGTAAATCTGATTTTTCTTCCTTTTTCTTAGAAGAAGAGGGAGTCGTTACAGCTGTTTTTTTAGCCTTCCAAAACTGAAGCCCTGAAAACAAGCTCGGCTTCGCTAAGTAAGCACCAATTCCCGATCCAAGGACCACAAGAAGAAAGAAACTCAATAGGTAAGGCCACCACTTCTTACGTTTTTTTCGTGCGCGTCTATACTTATTCGTCATGGCCACCCTCTAGAAGTTTTGCTCCAACCTTACGATAGGACATATCCCCAATCTTTTCAATATGAAAGGCACCATCTTCATAGGCCAAAACCGTCACGCTTCCGTTGTCCAAGACCAATTCTTCGACAGCCTTAGGATCGATGAGATAAATCAAGGTCGTAATCGTCATACCATGGCTGACCACAATAGCATTGCCACCGCCAGCTGCTTCTAGCTCTTTTGCGATGGCTTCAAAACCTTCTTTGATCCGACTACTCAAGGCTCCCCATGATTCAGCCCAACCAGTGGTATCCACTTCGACGATTCCTTCTGCTAACTCCATTAGGCTCAACTGATGGAAATCATCGACCTTAAAGACACGAGGTAAGACCCCCATAAAGAGATCACCATCATAAGCACCGTCAAAACTACCAAAACACCATTCACGGATCCGTTTGTCATAACGATAAGGGATTTTTCCTGTCAGACCAAGTTCTTGAAGAATAATTCCCATGGTTTGAATGGTGCGTCCAGAATCACTTGAAACAGCCTCTTCAAAAGAAAGCCCAGCTTCCTTGAGACCAAGTCCTAATTCTTGAATTCCACGCTCTCCTGCTTCTGTCAGCGGAGTGTCTGACCAGCCCTGTGCCCGCCCAATGGTATTAAACATGGTTTTTCCATGACGAGCAATATATAATCTGGTTTTTGTCATTGTATTACCTCCGTATGTATCTCTTTCATTATATCATTTTTTGCAAAAAGAAAGTAGGAAAGCTCTTACAAGTTTTAAGAAAAAGAAAAGGCCATGACCAAAGGGTCAGCCTTTCAGGACGGACTAGGATTCTTGCAAGCTTTCACCGACCTCACGGTAACTGCTATCTCCGAACCCCTTAACCGTCAATACTCCATCTTCATATTCTACAAGGGTAACACTACCATTTGAAAGAGGCAGATTGAGATTTGGTTTTCCTTCAACTAAGCAGACTAAGGTCTGAATGGTCCAACTATGGCTGACCACCAAGGCATTGCCTCCACCATTTTCTTCTACTTCTTTGGCAATAGCTTCAAAACCTTCTAGGATTCGGCTTTTCAAGACTTCCCATGGTTCAGCCCAATTTGCTGTGTCCACTTGGCAGATGCCATTGGCCAAGTCTTGCAAGGTCAAGGTCTTATAATCCTCCACATCTAGCACGCGCGGCACGACACCGTGAAAGAGCTCCCCACCGTAGGCACCATCAAAGCTACCAAAACACCACTCGCGGATCCGTTTGTCAAAGCGATAAGGAATCTTTTCTTTCAAGCCCAATTCATCGAGAATGATCCCCATGGTCTGAATGGCACGGCCTGAATCACTGGAATAAGCTCGAGTAAACTCCAAGCCAGACTCACGCAAGCCGATCCCTAGAGCCTGAATCCCTCGTTCTCCTTCTGCTGTCAAGGGCGTATCGGACCAGCCTTGAGCTCGGCCGATGGTATTAAACATGGTTCTCCCATGACGAATCACAAATAATCTTGTTTTAGCCATCTTGTCTCCTTTTGCAAGAAAAAAGTCTGGAGTTTCATCATCACAGACTTTTCTATTTTCTACTATTATACTAGATTTCTCTTAGTTTTTAAAGCTATGAACAGGAGCTGGAATCTGACCACCACGGGCAATGAAATCAGCTGACGAAGCCTTGTTGACCTTCATTACCGGAGCAGACCCAAGAAGTCCACCGAGCTCTAACATATCGCCTTCTTTTCCATAAGGAATAATCCGAACGGCTGTTGTCTTTTGGTTGATCACCCCGATAGCTGCTTCATCGGCAATCATGGCCGCAATGGTTGTATCTGGAGTATCAGCTGGGATGGCAATCATATC
>JAPJPE010000137.1 GCA_030825825.1 Streptococcus sp.
GACGTACCCAATCTAAGCGTTCCAATTGGAAATCATCTGGCACGGTACAGTCTGCTCCGAGGATCAAACCACGACTTCCGGCTTCTGCCACCAAGCGACGAGTTTCTTGCTCAATAGCTTCTCGTTCCCCTTGGTAGAGCAAGCCTTTCTTGCCATTGACAAAGCCACCCAAAACGGCACGATCACCGAAAAGTTTACGACCTGCGGCTAGGCTAAGGCCTTCATGATGGGTCGCCCAGTTAATGACTTGAGCCGGATAATCCTTGAAGAGTTCCACTTCATTGCTGGCCCCTTCAAAACCACAAATATGAAGGATATTGATGCCTCCAGCTTCATTGGCTGCTTCTAGGACAGCTATGCTGCTAGGCTCAATGAACTTGCGGTACTCTTCATCTGTCACACGCTCATCTTGGATCTGCTGGGTTGAAAAGTAAATCCCTTCAATACCTGCTTCTTGGATCAAGCGGCGACTTAAAGTAGCGATGTCTCCTGCAATCACGTCAAGGACATGGACCAAGATTTCTGGATCTTCCTTGATAAAGTCCGCAATCACTTGGTCTCCACGGGATTGGTCCGTACGGAACCAGCGTTTCAAATAAGAAATGGGCGAGAAGATATTGTAGAAAGAAGCAATCTCTTCATGGAAATGGGAACGAATCTCCTTGACCACTTCGATTTGTTTTTCAATCCAAGGATGATGCTCCCCAATCGGTTGAATATCCTTCAATTCTCGGATCGATTTGATCTCTCTCGAATAAAGTGCACTCGGATAGCGGAAGAAGCCATCGCTCATGATCTTGACAAAATCAGGTGAAATTTCTTCTACATAGTGTTGGTGGCCCTTAATACTTTTTTCTACTACAGCCGGATTGTCTAGACCCAATTCTTTTTCTTCTTGGGTCACATAATGGAGCCAAAATCCTACAGGGATTCGCTCTACTGTTTCGCCTCGAATGGCACGAAGAACCAATTCTTTTTTACTCATACTGTACATCCTCCTCAATATTTCTCCAACAGAAAGACTGACTGCTTTCCTTCTGGAATTTGTAACCATGATATCACCTCGAAAAGTAGCTGACTAATATATTTTCCCTATCAAGGCCTTAAAATTTCTTTATTAAAAAAGGTATCAAAAAAACGCAAGTCCTTGAAAATAGGGACTTGCGAGTATCTTTCTCGATTGTTTCATTTTAGAAGAAAAGGGATGCTTTGATGTTTTCTTGATCCGGTTATAGCATAAAACTATACCCATTCTTTTAAAGGAAAAAATAGCATATATTGATGCGAAGAAACCTTTCATAGCAGCATTTTTCCTTCTTTTTTCTTTTCACCGATTTCTAGACACCTTCTTCTCTTTCTTGTCAGGCAAGATTGAAAGGAGTATAATTTTTATAGAATAATTTTAAGGAGTGTACGGTTTATGAAAACAACAAAAACCACCTTTACCATCGTTTCTGCTCTTGCTTCTGTCATTTTACTGACGAGTTGTGGAAGCAACACCACTAAAACGCAAAAGACAAAAGCAAGCAGCACTAAAAATCAGGTGACGATGACCTATGACCAGCAGCGCTCACAAGAAAATACCATGTCTGTTCTCTGGTACCAAAATGCAGCTGAAACCAAGGCTTTGTATTTACAAGGCTACAATGTCGCTACTGACCGTTTGAAAGAGATCCTCCAAACGCCTTCTGATAAGCCATACTCAATCGTCTTGGATTTGGATGAAACTGTTTTAGACAACAGCCCTTACCAAGTTCAAAACGTTAAAGATGGTACGGCCTTCAATCCTAAAGATTGGGATGTTTGGGTGAAAAAAGCAGCCGCAAAAGCGGTGCCAGGTGCCAAAGATTTTCTTCAATACGCGGATCAAAACGGGGTTCAAATCTACTACATTTCTGACCGTACAACCTCTCAAGTAGATGATACCATCAAGAATCTTGAAAAAGAAGGCATTCCTGTTCAAGGACGTGACCACCTCATGTTCTTAGAAGATGGTGTCAAATCAAAAGAAGGTCGTCGCCAAGCTGTGCAAGAAAAGACCAATCTTGTCTTGCTCTTTGGGGACAACCTAGTTGACTTTGCAGACTTCTCTAAGACCTCTGAAGCTGATCGCGACAAGAAATTGGACGAATTGCAAAAAGAATTTGGTGAAAAATTCATCATCTTCCCAAATCCAATGTATGGATCATGGGAATCTGCTGTTTACCAAGGTAAAAAACTAGATGCTAAGGGACAAACAGAAGAACGCCTCAAAGCCTTGCAAGGTTTTGATAAATAAAACAAACATCCTCGTTAGGTAAAACCTAACGAGGATATTTTTTCTATATAGACAAGTTTATTCAACGGTTACAGACTTAGCAAGGTTCCGTGGTTTGTCGATATCGAGTCCACGATGAAGGGTTGCAAAGTAAGCAATCAATTGGGTTGGTACCACCATGGAGATTGGAGAGAGGTAAGGGTGAACCGCTGTCAAGACCAAATCATCTGTCTCTTTAGCGACATTTTCTTCTGCAATGGTTAAAACATGAGCCCCACGTGCTGCCACTTCTTGGATATTTCCACGTGTGTGGCTGGCTAGGACTGGATCAGACAAGAGAGCGATGACCGGTGTACCCTCTTCGATCAGAGCGATAGTACCGTGTTTCAACTCACCCGCAGCGAAGCCTTCACATTGGATGTAAGAAATTTCTTTTAGTTTCAGACTGGCTTCCATAGCAACATAGTAATCTTGGCCACGTCCGATATAGAAAGCATTGCGGGTTGTTTCCAACAAGCCACGGACTTTTTCGTCGATCACTTCTTTTTCTGAAAGGGTTGATTCGATCGATTGGGCAACGATAGACAATTCGTGCACCAAATCAAAGGCTTTGGCCTTCTCATTGCCATTGGCTTCCCCAACAGCTTTCGCCAGAAAGGCAAGGGCTGCGATTTGAGCCGTATAAGCCTTAGTAGAAGCTACCGCAATTTCAGGACCCGCATGGAGCAACATGGTCATGTCTGCTTCACGTGAAAGAGTTGAACCTGGAACATTGGTCACTGTCAAGCTTGGGATGCCCATTTCATTTGCTTTGACCAATACTTGGCGGCTATCGGCTGTTTCACCAGATTGGCTGATAAAGACGAAGAGTGGTTTCTTGCTAAGAAGTGGCATACCATAGCCCCACTCAGATGAAATACCGAGTTCTACTGGGGTATCCGTCAACTCTTCTAACATTTTTTTAGACGCAAATCCAGCATGGTAAGAGGTTCCAGCCGCAAGGATATAGATGCGGTCTGCTTCTTGAACAGACTTGATAATAGCTGGGTCTACCACTACTTGTCCAGATTCATCTGTATAGGCTTGGATCAACTTACGCATGACAGTTGGTTGCTCATCGATTTCTTTGAGCATGTAGTATGGGTAAGTCCCCTTACCAATATCAGAAAGGTCGAGTTCAGCCGTGTAGCTAGCCCGTTCTTTGACGTTTCCATCATAGTCTTGCACTTCAACGCTGTCAGCCTTGACAATGACCAACTCTTGGTCATGGATTTCCATGTATTGGTTGGTTTCACGAATCATGGCCATAGCATCAGAGCAGACCATATTGTAGCCATCGCCAAGACCGATCAAGAGTGGTGATTTATTTTTCGCTACATAGATGGTACTTGGATCTTCCGCATCCATCAAAGCAAAAGCATAGGCCCCACGGATGATGTGGAGGGCTTTTTTGAAGGCTTCAAGCGTAGATAAGCCATCTTCTTCAGCAAATTTTCCGATCAAGTGGGCAGCGATTTCTGTATCTGTTTGCCCCTTGAAATGGTGACCTGCTAGGTATTCTTC
>JAPJPE010000138.1 GCA_030825825.1 Streptococcus sp.
ACAATATGACTCCGATGGAAGTCATGATGGCAGTCGCCGAATTGAAAAAGAAATTATAAAAGAAGATCCTCGTGACGGCGAGGATCTTTTATTGAAGACAAAGTCATCTTAGAAACTTTCCTTAGGTGAGTACGGACGTCAGCGAACTTCTTCGAAGTTCCAAGACTAATTATTGAGCCTAAGGTCTCAATAATTCCGAGTGCCTGAAACATAATTGTTTCAGGCACTTTTCTCACAGCGGAAAGTTTCAGTAGATGATTGAATAACTATAACGAGTATAATTTTTATAGAATTTATTAGATTTGTATAAAGGAACAGTTTATCTCCACTTTCAGATCCTCGTAGCACTGAGGATCTTTTTGCTTAGTGGTTAGCAATGCTTTGATTGATTTCTTGAACTTGTTTTTTATAAAAATGATGGGAGACCAACCAGATGATCACGTAAACAAGGGTGAATTCGACAATGAGTGAGAGGTAAAATCCGAGTCGTGCTGGAAACCAGCCGGCCAAAGTAGCCAGAGGAATAAAGCCAAGTAACATGAGTAGGTAATGGCTCAGAGTAGCCCGTAAGAGGCTCCAGTCTTTTTGAAAGAGGAGACTTCCGAAGCTAAAGAGGACCCCAATCGCACCCCAAACGAGGGCACAATAGAGCATGACCAGTGAGCCGTGAACATGATGCAAGAACATCCAGCGGCCGACTGCAGAGTTGGGACTTAAGGGAAGGTACAACTCAGATGAGAAGAGATAGGAAAAGAAGATGGATAAAATGAGCCCGATGAGAATGCCTTTCAGGGCGTCAGAAAAAGATTGTTTTAGCATGATAATTTCTCCTTAATGGCTTTCAAGTAACGACGGGAGGAGTAGGTCAGACTCCCGTTTTTAAGATAGATTTGCACGGATCCCCCACTGGTAAAGTGCAGGTGATCGATTTCTTTTGTGTTGATAATTTCAGATTGGGAAATTTTGAGAAAGCAGGTCGGCAAGTCTTCAGATAGCTGATAGAGTGGTCCAGTCAGAATAAATTGATCTGTCATGGTCTCACCAATTACTTGCCGATTTTCAATGTAAAAACGTTGGAATAGCTGGCTTTCGATCAGATAAGCTTCCCCATCCTTTTTGGCACGTAAGCGCCCTTTTTGATCCAATTCTTCCACAAAGTCACGGATTTTCTCTACACGCGCAGACAGTGCAGGTGCTGTGATCATCACCGCTTCTTCTTGGAAGTGGGAATCAATTTGTACTTCAACTTTCATAAGATATTTTCTCCCTCCTTTGGGTAAAGTCGGTTGACCTGCTAGCCCGGCTCCTTCTTTACACTACTATTAAACACTTTTTCCAAAGGGAAGACAAGGGGATTTGTCTATGTGGTCGTTTTCTTTGCCTATGCGGTTTTTAAGGAAGAAGATGGGGCCAGCCTCTATTTTTTAAGAAAGGGAGTCTTGTGGATCTGTGGTATAATAGAGCTACATGTATCGGTGAAAAAATAGGTAAAGGAGCAGACATGTCACAGATTATTGAATTGCCAGAGGTCCTAGCCAATCAGATTGCGGCAGGTGAAGTGATTGAACGACCTGCTAGCGTGGTCAAGGAATTGGTTGAAAACTCGATCGATGCTGGGGCTAGCCAGATCGTTGTTGAAATCGAAGAAGCAGGATTGAAGTCGATTCGGATTACAGACAATGGGGAAGGAATTGCGCACGATGAGGTCGCTTTGGCCCTCCGTCGACATGCGACCAGTAAGATCAAGAGTCAAGCGGATCTCTTTCGTATTCGAACGCTTGGTTTTCGTGGTGAGGCCATGCCTTCCATTGCTTCTGTCAGTATTCTAACCCTTCTAACGGCGCAAGAAGGAGCTGCCCACGGGACCAAATTGGTCGCAAAGGGTGGCGAAATTGAGGAAGTGGAGCCAGCGACAAGCCCTGTCGGGACCAAGATCACAGTGGAAGATCTCTTTTTTAATACCCCTGCTCGTCTCAAGTATTTAAAGAGCCAGCAGGCAGAGCTATCCCATATCGTGGATATTCTCAATCGCTTGAGCTTGGCCCATCCTGAGATTGCCTTTACCTTGATCAATGATGGAAAAGAAATGACCAAAACAGCGGGGACTGGCAATCTCCGGCAAGCGATTGCGGGTGTCTATGGCCTTGCGTCTGCTAAGAAGATGGTGGCCATTGAAAACCGCGACCTAGATTTTGAAGTGACGGGCTTTGTGTCTTTGCCTGAATTGACTCGTGCTAATCGCAATTACATCAGTCTCTTTATCAACGGCCGCTACATCAAGAATTTCTTGCTCAATCGGGCTATTTTAGACGGTTACGGTAGTAAACTCATGGTGGGCCGCTTCCCACTTGCGATCATTAATATCCAGATCGATCCTTACTTAGCGGATGTCAATGTTCACCCTACCAAGCAAGAGGTTCGTATCTCCAAAGAACGAGAACTGATGGCCTTGATTTCTCAAGCGATTGCGAATGCTTTGAAAGAGCAGGATCTAATTCCGGATGCTCTAGAAAATCTAGCCAAGTCGACCATCCGCCGAACAGAAAAGCCAGTACAGACAACCCTTCCTTTAAAAGAAAACCGACTCTATTATGATCGAGAAAGTCAAGATTTCAAGCTTCGACCAGAGGTGGCAGATCCTCAACGGCCTCTAGCAGATGAGCTAACTGCTGATTCTACAAGCCAAGAAAACCCAGTAGAAAAACCGACAAGCGCGATCAAGTTTGCGGAAAGAAAGACTGCGGTTTATGATGAACTGGATCACCCAGAGTTAGATCTGGCTAGTCTAGACAAGGCCTATGATAAGTTGGAAGGAGAAGAACATTCGACCTTCCCAGAATTGGAATATTTTGGTCAGATGCATGGAACCTATCTCTTTGCCCAAGGAAATGGGGGCCTATATATCATTGACCAGCACGCAGCCCAAGAGCGGGTCAAATACGAAGAATACCGGGAGAGCATCGGGGACGTAGACGGCAGTCAGCAACAACTGCTGGTGCCTTATATCTTTGAGTTCCCTACAGACGATCTGATCCGCCTGCAACAGCGCAAGCACCTCTTAGAAGAAGTGGGTGTCTACTTAGAAGAGTACGGAGCCAACCAGTTGATCTTGCGGGAGCATCCGATCTGGATGAAGGAAGAAGAGATCGAGTCGGGTATCTATGAAATGTGTGACATGCTCCTCTTGACCAAGGAAGTGTCTATCAAGAAATACCGGGCTGAGTTGGCCATCATGATGTCCTGCAAACGCTCCATCAAGGCCAACCACACACTGGACGATTACTCTGCACGCGATCTCATCTATCAACTGTCCCAATGCGACAACCCTTATAACTGCCCTCATGGCCGTCCGGTTTTGGTCAACTTCACCAAGTCGGATATGGAAAAGATGTTCCGACGCATTCAGGAAAATCACACCAGTCTGCGGGAATTGGGTAAATATTAATCAAACAATAAAGGAATCTTATGTACGAATACATTAAAGGAATCTTAACAAAAATCACCGCCAAATACATCGTGGTAGAAACAGCTGGAATCGGCTATCTCTTGCATGTGGCCAATCCCTATGCCTACTCTGGTAAAATGAACCAAGAGGTGCACGTCTATCTGCACCAAGTGGTCCGTGAAGATGCTCACCTTCTCTATGGTTTTGCGACCGAAGAAGAGAAACAGCTCTTTTTAAACTTGATCTCAGTCTCTGGGATTGGACCTGTCTCAGCTCTGGCCATCATTGCTGCAGACGATAATGCAGGCCTTGTCCAAGCCATCGAAAGCAA
>JAPJPE010000139.1 GCA_030825825.1 Streptococcus sp.
CGTCCATTGTCCTTGGTTCAATTTGGATTATCGGTGTGGACCGTGTCGCTAAAATTCCAGTCTTTGGTTATGTAGCCAAACGCTTTAGTGCCTTCTTTAACCCCTTTAATGATTTGTCTGGCGCAGGTCACCAATTAGCTAATTCCTACTATGCCATGAGTAACGGTGGTTGGTTTGGCTTGGGGCTAGGAAATTCCATTGAAAAACAAGGTTACTTACCAGAAGCGCACACAGACTTTGTGTTTGCGATTGTGATTGAAGAATTAGGTTTTGTTGGAGCTAGCTTGATCCTTGCTCTCCTATTCTTTTTAATTCTTCGGATCATTTTAGTCGGTATTCGAGCAAAGAATCCTTTTAATTCGATGATGGCCATTGGGATCGGTGGGATGATCTTAGTGCAAACCTTCATTAACATCGGAGGAATTTCTGGTTTGATTCCGTCTACAGGAGTGACCTTCCCCTTCTTATCCCAAGGGGGAAATAGCTTATGGGTCTTATCCGTAGCGATTGCTTTCGTTTTGAATATCGACGCTAGTGAAAAACGGGCCAAGATGGAACAAGAAGGCATGGTTTTTGAAGAAAAAGGTAAAATCAAACCTTATTATTAAAAGGGAATTGTTGAATGGCTATTCAAAAAGGAGAAAAAATGGTCTTACAAAAATTAGAGAACTTCACAAATAAAGATATTATCAAAGAAGAAGCCGAAATCTTAACCAATTTATTAGATGATATTACGAAAAATTTGGTTCGTCCGGAAACCTTTGATAAAATTACTCAGTTGAAGGATCTATCAAAAACAAAGAACTATCGTGAGTTGAATCAACTAGTGGAACAATTGACAAATGAAGAAATGACAGTGATTTCACGTTATTTTGCCATTTTACCACTCTTGATTAACATCTCAGAAGATGTCGATTTGGCCTATGAAATTAATCATTTGAATAATGTGGATGGCGAATATCTCGGAAAACTTTCTTCAACCATTAAAGAAGTTGCGAAGAATGAAGATGCACAAGAAATTCTTGAAAATCTCAATATTGTACCGGTTTTAACAGCCCACCCAACTCAAGTTCAAAGAAAAACCATGCTGGATTTGACTAATCATATTCATGCTCTTCTTCGTCAGCACCGGGATGTTAAAGCGGGATTGATTAATGAAAACAAGTGGTACAACAACCTTCGTTGTAATATTGAAATCATGATGCAAACGGATATGATTCGTGACAAAAAATTGAAGGTTACTAATGAGATCACTAACGTCATGGAATATTACAATAGTTCCTTCTTGCAAGCTGTTCCAAACCTGATGTTGGAATACAAACGCTTGGCAAAAGAGCATGGATTGGAGCTTGAACAACCTCGTCCGATTACAATGGGCATGTGGATTGGGGGAGACCGGGACGGGAATCCGTTTGTAACAGCTGAGACCTTGAAACGTTCAGCAACTATTCAAAGTGAAGTCATTTTGAACTATTACATCGAAAAGATTTCTAAATTATACCGTCATTTCTCCCTTTCAACTAGTCTATCTAAAACAAGTGAAGCGGTAGCTGAAATGGCGGCCCAATCAAGTGATACCTCCGTCTTTCGTGAAAAAGAGCCGTATCGTCGTGCTTTCCATTATATCCAGTCCAAATTGATCCAAACTTTGGTTAACTTAAAAGAATGGACGATGGTGGGAGAAACTAGAGAAGATCGTTATGCTGTCGAGAGATTATTAGGAGCAAACGCTCATCAACAAGGGCCAGTTTCTGATTATATTGGCAATCGTATTTCTGGAGCCTTAAAGGAGATTTCTGCTAAAGAAGCTCCAGCTTATGCCTCTGCTCAAGAATTTAAAGAAGACCTTAAAAAGATCAAAGATTCCTTGTTAGAAAACAAATCAGAGTATTTGATTTCTGGTGAATTTGCAGAACTTCTAGAAGCCATCGATGTTTTTGGATTCTATCTCGCCTCTATTGATATGCGTCAGGATTCTAGTGTGCATGAAGCCTGTGTAGCAGAATTATTGAAATCAGCAGGGATTAATGACCATTATTCTGATTTATCAGAGGATGAAAAGTGTCAAGTTCTCTTGAAAGAACTCTTAGAAGACCCACGGATTTTATCAGCCACCCATGCTGAAAAATCTGAACTGCTTGAAAAAGAACTAGCAATTTTCCAAACGGCCCGTGAATTGAAGGATCGTTTAGGAGAAGAAGTCATTCGTCAAAACATCATTTCTCATGCAACAAGTGTGTCAGATATGTTGGAGTTGGCTGTGATGTTGAAAGAAGTGGGCTTAGTTGATACGGAAAAAGCTCGCGTGCAAATCGTACCTTTGTTTGAAACAATCGAAGATTTGGATCATTCAGAAGAAACTATGAGAAGCTACTTGTCTCTTCCAATTGCTAAACGTTGGATTGCTTCCAAGAACAACTACCAAGAAATTATGTTAGGTTACTCGGATTCTAACAAGGATGGTGGCTACTTGTCTTCTTGTTGGACCCTCTTTAAAGCCCAACAACAATTGACCGCTATCGGTGATGAGTTTGGGGTGAAGATTACCTTCTTCCATGGTCGTGGTGGTACGGTTGGTCGTGGTGGAGGTCCTACTTATGAAGCCATTACTTCTCAACCATTGAAATCGATTAACGACCGTATCCGCTTAACCGAGCAAGGGGAAGTGATCGGCAATAAATACGGGAACAAAGATGCCGCCTACTACAACCTTGAGATGCTCGTTTCAGCAACCATTAACCGGATGATTTCCGAACAAAAGAGTCCATTTTCTATGTTTGATCGTTTCGGGGAAGTCATGGATAAAGTCGTGAATCGCAGTTACGATATCTATCGTGATTTGGTCTTTGGAAATGAGCACTTCTACGATTACTTCTTTGAATCAAGTCCGATCAAAGCTATTTCTAGCTTTAATATTGGTTCGCGTCCAGCTGCCCGTAAGACTATTACAGAAATTGGTGGTTTGCGTGCCATTCCTTGGGTCTTCTCTTGGTCACAAAGTCGGGTGATGTTCCCTGGTTGGTATGGAGTAGGTTCTAGCTTTAAGGAATTTATCGATGAGGATCCTGAGAATATTGAAACCCTTCGATATATGTATAAGAACTGGCCTTTCTTCCAATCTCTCTTGTCAAATGTGGACATGGTCTTATCCAAAGCCAACATGGATATTGCCTTTGAGTATGCGCAATTGTGTGAGGAAGAAGAAGTCCGCAATATCTATCAGATTATCTTACATGAATGGCAATTGACCAAGGATATCATCCTGATGATTGAGGAGCATGACGAATTGCTCGCGGAAAACCCTTATCTGAAAGAAAGTTTGGATTATCGGATGCCGTACTTTAACGTCTTGAATTATATTCAGTTAGAATTGATTCGACGTCAACGAACTGGACAACTATCAGCCGATCAAGACAAGCTAATCCATATCACCATCAATGGAGTGGCTACAGGATTACGAAATTCAGGTTAAAAAAATCGGAACATTGTTCCGATTTTTTCTGCTCTGAAACGAAGTGATAGAATATGTTTAACGAGTTTAAATTAAAGATTTCAAATGAGGATTTTCAAAGCTTGATCAGGATCTTTCAGCAAGAGGACAAAACAAAAGGAAAGAAGAGGAATAATTAAGAAAATATAGGTAAAAGGCTTGCAATTTTATCTAAAATTCGATAGAATAGTAAGGAAAGTTAGACTGTATTGCCTACTGTCTATCTATAAAATATATTTT
>JAPJPE010000140.1 GCA_030825825.1 Streptococcus sp.
TGCCACGGAAGTCTTCCAGGCTTTGGTAGCCTTTTTCTTCCATGATGGCTTTGAGTTCCGCAGTAATGCGTTCAAAAGCCCCCACTCCTTCTTTATGAAGTGTCGTGCCGATTTGCACCATACTAGCCCCACAAAGAATATGTTCAAAGGCATCACGACCGGTCAAGACACCACCTGTCCCCACAATCTGAATTTCTGGATTCAGACGTTGATAAAAGGCATGGACATTAGCAAGGGCAGTTGGTTTGACATACTCTCCACCAATCCCACCAAAGCCGTTCTTCGGACGAATTACCACGGATTCATCTTCAATGTAGAGACCATTCCCTACGGAATTGACACAATTGACAAACTTAAGCGGGTATTTGTTAAAGATTGCTGCTGCTTGATCAAAATGAACGATGTCAAAATAAGGGGGTAACTTGATACCTAGAGGTTTGGTGAAATAGGCAAAGACCTCGGACAAGATCCGATCAGTCGTATCAAAGTCATAAGCAATCTGAGGTTTTCCAGGGACATTAGGGCAAGAAAGGTTCAGTTCTGTCAAGCCTTTAAAGTCGCTGTCTTGCACCTTTTTCAAGATGGTATGGGTCTCTTCAGGAGACATGCCGACAAGAGATAAGAAGAAGGTCCGGTCAGGATCTGTTTTTTGCAACTCTAATAGGTAATCCAAATAATAATCCAAGCCTTGGTTGGGAAGGCCCATCGAATTGATCGAGCCAAGTGGCACATCATGATAGCGTGGTTCGGGATTTCCAGAACGGAATTCTAAGGTCGCTGTCTTGGTCACAAAAGTCCCAGCAGCCGAATTCTTCACTTCTTCCAACTCTTCCTTGGTCATACAGGCCACTCCTGCCGCATTCATCAGGCAGTTGTCAAATTCAAAACCAGCAATTTGCGTTTTTGTCGATACCATCTTGTACTCCTTTTTGAAACACCCATCAACAGAATCGTTCGGGATGCTCTCTATTTTCTTCTTTCATTATACCATCACTTGGAAGCTTCCGGACAAACAAAGCTAAAAATTCTTCCAAAGATTCGGAGTTTCCTAGTCACGATAAAATTTTCAGAAAATTCAACTTTTTTCTTTACAAGCCAAAAAAAGTCTGCTATAATGATCCATGTAATAAAACGTGACATTGTTTGTCAACTGTCTCAAAGCTACTCCCCTAGCGGGTTTGCTGGTTTTCGTTTCATTCACAAAGGAGAATTAACATGACAACTGCTAAAGAATATATCCAAAGCACCTTCGAAACTGTAAAAGCTCGTAACGGCCATGAAGCTGAATTCCTTCAAGCTGTTGAAGAGTTCCTCAGCACTTTGGAACCTGTTTTTGAAAAACACCCTGAATACATCGAAGAAAACATTTTAGCTCGTATTACAGAACCTGAACGCGTGATTTCCTTCCGTGTTCCTTGGGTTGACCGTGAAGGAAACATCCAAGTAAACCGTGGTTACCGTGTTCAATTCAACTCTGCTGTAGGTCCTTACAAAGGTGGTCTTCGTTTCCACCCAACTGTTAACCAAGGGATCTTGAAATTCCTCGGTTTCGAACAAATCTTCAAAAACGTCTTGACTGGTCTTCCTATCGGTGGTGGTAAAGGTGGATCTGACTTCGATCCTAAAGGAAAAACAGACGCTGAAGTGATGCGTTTCTGCCAAAGCTTCATGACTGAATTGCAAAAACACATCGGTCCTTCTCTTGATGTCCCAGCTGGTGATATCGGGGTTGGTGGACGTGAGATTGGTTACCTTTACGGACAATACAAACGCCTTCGCCAATTTGATGCTGGTGTCTTGACTGGTAAACCTCTTGGTTTCGGTGGTAGCTTGATCCGTCCAGAAGCAACTGGTTACGGTTTGGTATACTACACTGAAGAAATGCTCAAAGCCAACGGCGACAGCTTTGCTGGTAAGAAAGTCGTGATCTCAGGTTCTGGTAACGTTGCTCAATACGCTCTTCAAAAAGCAACTGAACTTGGTGCAACTGTTATCTCTGTATCTGACTCAAACGGTTACGTGATCGACGAAAACGGTATTGACTTCGACCTTCTTACAGATGTTAAAGAAAAACGTCGTGCTCGTTTGACTGAATACGCTGCTGAAAAACCAACTGCTACATACTACGAAGGTTCTGTATGGACTTACGCTGGTAACTATGACATCGCTCTTCCATGTGCAACTCAAAATGAAATCGATGGCGACGCTGCAAAACGTTTGGTCGCTCAAGGTGTGAAAGTTGTCTCTGAAGGAGCAAACATGCCAAGTAACATCGATGCCATCAACGTATACAAAGAAAATGGTATCCTTTACGGACCTGCTAAAGCAGCCAATGCTGGTGGGGTTGCTGTATCTGCTCTTGAAATGAGCCAAAACAGCCAACGTCTTTCATGGACACGCGAAGAAGTGGACGGACGTTTGAAAGACATCATGACCAACATCTTCAACACTGCTAAAACAACTGCAGAAACTTACGGTCTTGGTAAAGATTACCTTGCAGGTGCCAACATTGCTGCCTTTGAAAATGTCGCAAATGCGATGATTGCACAAGGTCTTGTATAATCAATCGATATTTTTCTTTGAGACCTTCGGGTCAAAGCCTCTCAACTCCTGAAACCAGTGTGTTTCAGGAGTTTTTTGTAGTTACTGATCTCTTTAAGGACAATTGGTCTCAAGGTAAGAAAGTCATTTTTAAAGAAAGGAATCTTAACCATCATTAGTGATGAGAGATTTGAGCCATCTCTTTTTCTGTATCTTTTTCTAAAAAAATTTTATTTTTTTTACTTTACCCCCTTGCATTTTTAATAAATTAGTATTAAACTATAGCAAAAGGAGGTGCGCTTATGTTTCATTTTGCTCAAGACAAGTCAACTACCATTGAATTCCTTAAGTCTGAATTGATGCAACTGCTTTCTGATATGCGTCAGGAGATTGCAGCAAGCCGTCAAGCACAGACTTGTACTGCTTGCCAACACATCCAACACTGCATTAACAAGATCCAAAGGGCAAAAAGTTCCGTAGCCATAGCCCTTCCGATCGAATCATTGGATCTCGAAATCACCGCCCTATTGCGCAAGCAATTATTGATCTTGCCACCTGAGGCTCGAAAGATTTGGGATCAGATTAAATATTTGGATGACAAATACTGCCACTTAAGATCGTAACATCGATTAAAAAAGCTCAGAAAAATATTTCTGAGCTTTTTTACATGATTCCGTTATTTCCTGTTGGAAGGTTGATTCCTGCTTCCATCAAGGCATCATGATAGAGTTTACAGTAAGTATGATAAACAGTAACCTGGGTTCCATTTTGAGCGGTCATCACAATACGGAAGGAGTAGCGACCATTTTTTTCAATCTGTGGGCCTAAAATGGTAGGACCTGTCAACACTTCTGGGTGTTTGTCTTGTTGAGACTGGCTGACCTGAGCGATGACCTGGTAGATCTTGTCAAGATCAGTATTCGCATCTAGTGGAATATCCACCAGCACGCGCATATCTCCACGCGAGAGGTTGCTGACGACAGTGATATTGCGGTTTGGGACAAAGTGGAGACTCCCGTCAAAATCACGTACTTGAGTTGTCCGAATTCCCACACTGCTAACGATGCCGGCAATATTAATAGAACCATTGGTAAGTCGGACATTGTCCCCCACATCCAGCTGGCGTTCTAAAAGGATAAAGAAACCATTGACCAAATCGGAAA
>JAPJPE010000141.1 GCA_030825825.1 Streptococcus sp.
ACCCATGTCTACAACTACGATATTCCACAAGATCCAGAAAGCTATGTTCACCGGATCGGACGGACAGGTCGTGCTGGGAAAACAGGGCAATCCATTACCTTTGTATCGCCAAATGAAATGGGCTATTTGCAAATCATTGAGAACTTGACCAAAAAGCGGATGAAGGGAATGAAACCTGCAACAGCGGAAGAAGCCTTCCAAGCTAAAAAACAAGTAGCACTGAAGAAAATTGAGCGAGACTTTGAAGATGAAAAAATCCGGACCAACTTTGAGAAGTTTGGCAAGGATGCTCGCAAATTGGCTGTAGAATTTACTCCTGAAGAATTGGCCATGTATATTTTGAGCTTGACTGTTCAAGATCCAGACAGTCTTCCAGAAGTTGAAATTGCGCGTGAAAAACCATTGCCATTTAAACCATCCGGTGGTGGCTTTGGTGGAAAAGGCAAAGGTGGCCGTGGAAATGGCCGTCGTGGTGACCAACGCCGTGACCGAAATCGCAGAGATGACCGTGAAGGTGGACGCCGTGATTTCAAACGCAAGTCCAATAAAAATAGCCGAGACTTTGAAGGTAAAGGCAACAAACGTCCTCATCGTACTTCCAATGAAAAGAAAAATGGATTTGTCATCCGCAACAAAGGGGATAAATAAGTCCTAAGAACGGTCTAGCAATAGGCCGTTTTTTTAATGAAAATCAAAAATACAAGGGTTAACCAGCTGTTAACCCTTGTATATTTATAAGGAGACCTAAATGATAACTGACTCTTTTAGAAAAATGTATCATGATAAGGAGCATCCAAAAAAGTCAGACAACAGAAAGAATGAATTCCTAAAACGGAATATTTCTGTTAACATATTAAGTCTACAATTATTTCTAAGCTTTGTCAAGAATTTTTTCTTATTTTTTTAAAATTTTTGACTAGAAAAATAAAAATTGACAATCTCTTCTAAAAGGTTATAATGAATATAATAACTATACTAATTATAAAGAGGTGTCGTCCATGGTGATTGCATTAAAAAATGATGATCTAGAAGTACAATGTAAGACATTTGGTGGAGAATTGAGCTCTATTCGAAGTAAAGAAGGCATAGAATATCTCTGGCAAGGGGATCCAGAGTATTGGTCAGGACAAGCGCCGGTTCTGTTTCCGATTTGCGGGAGCGTTCGTAATGGCCAAGTACAGTATCATCTAAAAGATGGAGTGAAGACAGGCCAGCTTCCAAGACACGGTCTTATTCGCAAGAGAGAGTTTGAACTCAAAGAACAAACAGACCATCGTCTTGTCTTTGAAATCACCTCTAACGACGAGAGCTTACAAAAATATCCCTACCATTTTCGAGTGGAAATCGCTTATGAATTGAAAGGGAAAGAAATCACCATCACCTATCGCGTGCAAAATCTAGAGTCAGATCAAGTCATGCCTTATTTCATTGGAGGGCATCCAGCCTTTCGTTGTCCCCTTTTAGCAGATGAAGACTATGAAGACTACGAGTTGATTTTTGAAAAAGAAGAAAGCTGTAGCGTTCCTCTCTTGTTCACAGAAACCGGTTTGGTTGATCGCCTGCAGCGGACGCCATTTTTAGACCATAGTCGTAGCCTACCTTTGCGCCATGAACTGTTTGAAAAAGATGCCATTATTTTAGATCAATTAGGCTCCAAATCTGTGCAGCTCCTCTCGAAAAAATCCGGTAAAGGTTTGGAATTTGCCTTTGCAGATTTTGAGAATCTCGTCCTTTGGTCTACCAATAACAAGGGCCCTTTCATTGCTTTAGAGCCTTGGACGGGTATTTCCACATCTGCAGAAGAGGGTGATTTCTTCGAAGACAAAAAAGGTGTGATCCAGTTGGCTCCTCAAGAGAC
This sequence comes from Streptococcus sp., assembly GCA_030825825.1. GTDB lineage: Bacteria > Bacillota > Bacilli > Lactobacillales > Streptococcaceae > Streptococcus. The sequence goes on from JAPJPE010000141.1 coordinate 1,859, forward strand.
ACGGAGTCACCAGTACCGTATCACCATTTTGTAAATGAAAAACCGTTGGACTATGGAGTCCGACGGTTCTTTTTGATATAGTTTAGCTTTGCTTGGCGTGATTTCTTTTTAAAGAGAGCCTCGGCAGACATAGCAGAGGGTTTATCTGGATAGGATTCTTGGTAAAGAAGTTTAACGGGGAGGCGAGCCCGTGTGTATTTGGCGCCTTTTCCAGCATTGTGCGTCTTCAAGCGTTTTTCGACATCCGTGGTGTAGCCAGTGTAGAGGGAGCCATCCGCACACTCTAGGACATACATGTAAGCCTTAGTTTCCATAGTAGATCTCATGAATCTCGTCTGTATAGCTGCCGTCTTCATTGTGAATAAAGAGGGGAGGTAGAATTTTTAAACCATCCAGTGAGCCATCCTTGATCGCCTCAATCAATAACATATTCGCCTCTTTGGTCATTTTGGGATAGACAAACTGGATCCGCTTGGGTGCAAGATTGTATCGTTTCATAGTTTCGATGATATCTAAAAAGCGATCTGGACGATGGACCATCGCTAAGCGACCATTTGATTTGAGAACCCGCTGAGCCACATGGCAAATCTCATCTAAGTTGGTCGTAATTTCATGCCGAGCTAAGAGGTAGTGTTCACTCTCATTGAGATTGGAATGCTCATCCACCTTGAAATAAGGAGGATTGCAGAGGATAATATCCACCTTACTGCCCTTGATATGTTGAGGCAAATGCTTGAGGTCATCGGTGATCATGGACATTTGCTGGTTCAAGTCATTGAGGGCAATGGAGCGGGTAGCCATATCCGCCAGACGTTCCTGAATTTCAACACCAATAATCTGAGCTTCTGTCCGAGTGCTCGCAAAGAGTCCCACAGCCCCATTTCCCGCGCAGAGATCTACGATCAAGCCCCGCTTGGGCAATTTTGGAAAGCGTGAGAGCAGGACGCTATCCACGGAGTAACTAAAAACTTCCCGATTTTGTATGATTTTTACATCACTTGAAAAGAGTTGGTTGACGCGCTCGCCGTCTTTTAATTCGATATCTGTCATGGCTCTATTATAGCATGAAAAGAGGCTCGGGGAAAGATGATAATTTTTAATATATTAAAATAATATTTTTTGTAAAAACGCTTTCTTTTCTTATTTAAATATGTTACTATATATTAAAAAAGTGGGAGGTTTTGTAAATGAACAAAACGAAAAAATGGTTAGGTTTAGGTTTATCCGTACTTTCAGTTAGTGTACTCGTAGCTTGTGGAAGCTCAAATTCTCAGTCAAATAATTCTTCAAAAGAAACTAAGACAGAGAAAATCGCAACAACTGAAAAAAGTAGTGAGAAAAAATCAGCATATGCTATTGGTGATAAAATTGTCTTTGATAAACAAGCTGAGTATACAATTACAAAAGTTGAATGGTCTGATGAACGCAATGATTTTGACCAATCAAATCCTGATAAAGTGTTGAAAGTAACTTATAATGTTAAAAATCTTTCCGATAAGGATTTAGCTGTAGGTGTTGATATCAATCTTTTTGTAGGCGGAAATAAAATGGAATCTTATCCTAATACGAATACAATGGGGTCCATTTCGCCAGGTCGATCAATGGAAGGTGCGGTACAACATTTTGGTGTAAAAGGGGATGGCAAATTAGAACTTGAAATAAAACCATTTACTGCATTTAATGAAAAACCTGCGATTGTTGCTTTTGATGCACCGTAAAAAAAGAGGCTTGGACAAAAGTCCTAGCCTCTCAATTATTTTTGGAT
>JAPJPE010000142.1 GCA_030825825.1 Streptococcus sp.
CCAATTTGTACGGAATTCCCAATTCACGCCATTTGAATTCCCCCATAGTATGGTATGGAAGGATCTCAAATTTATCAACATTTTTAAGGGTTTTAACAAATTTTCCAAGCTCGATCAAGTCGTCATCTCGGTCTGTAAGCCCAGGTACCAAAACGTGACGAATCCAGACTGGTTTTCCAATATCAGATAAGTACTTGGCACAAGCTAAAATCGTTTTATTGGTATGGCTGGTCACAATTTTGTGTCGTTCATCATTGATTTCCTTGATATCAAGAAGCACCAAGTCTGTCACTGCCATCAAGCGGTCAAATTTTTCCAAATAACGAGGCGTATTCCGGAAAGGAAGGGCACAGGTATCCAAGGTACAATGAATTCCCAACTCTTGAGCCTTGGTGAAAAGGGCAATCAAGAAGTCAATCTGCAAGAGGGCTTCTCCACCACTGACAGTGATTCCCCCTTTTTCGCCCCAAAATCCACGATAGCGGAGGGCTTCTTCTAAGACATCATCCACCGTCCGCTCACGGGACTTGTTGGTTTCCATTGCCCAAGTATCTGGATTGTGGCAGTATTGACACCGCATTTGACAGCCTTGAAGGAAGACAATAAAGCGGATCCCAGGCCCGTCTACTGCACCAAAACTTTCTGTTGAGTGTACCATTCCTGTTACTTTTCCATAGTCAACTGTTTCATTTTCCATTGAGGAACCTCTTCTCTTGAAAACGTTTTATGATTTTATTATAACACGATTCCATCTATTTTAAAGAGTTTAAGCCTCTTTTTGAAAAGAAACTGTTCTTTTCAGTATTTTTCATTGTCCTAGTACAGTTTCCAATATGGAACTATCTGTCCTGTATTTTAGGAGATAAAAAGGAGCCAGCGACTCCTTTTTTAGATCTTTCTTATGAAACACGTTAGTAAGTAGTCCTTTTTTTCTTATACCAGACAAGACTCATCGTAACTACTGCCACTCCAAAAAGAGCTAGATAGCTTGTTTCTTGTCCAGTAGATGGAAGGATTTTCCGTTTGCCTGGTGTCTTAGTTTCTGTTGCTGCCTCTTCCTTGTCTTCTTGCTTCTCATCTTCGTCCTTGTCCTTCTCTTTGCTTTCAGATGTTGAACTCTTTTGTTCATTAGCTTGGTCCTGATGAGGGACTAGTTGAGTTCCTGTATTCGATGAAGAAGGGCTAGTTTGATCCGTTGGTTGTCCTGAATTCCCTTTTTGATCATCCGTCGGCGTTCCTGGAGTTTGTGCTCCACTAAAGTCGATTTGAGCCAAGACAGGATCATGGTCTGATGCACGACCGTGTTCCTTCATAAAGGAAGCATTGATATGGACTGGTTCAAACGTTGCTTTGGTTGCCATGTTGTTTGAGATAAAAATGTTATCCAATACTTGATTGCTACCACGGTAGAAATAAGAATAGCGATCACCTGCATCATGTTGGGACATTAAGTTGGTTAGCTCATTGCCCGCAAGGATCTGTGCTGTGGTTGAGAAATCGTAATCATTAAAATCACCCGTCAAAACGAAGGTAGTCTTCGGATTTTGCTTCAATCCTTCTTGGACGAATTGATGGATGACACTAGCTTGTGCTTCACGAGTTGGCAAGGTATGTTCCACTGCTGGTTGGCTTGCCCCATAAATAGCATCATCTCCGATTTTTGATTTCAAGTGATTGGCAATCACCACAACTGGTTGGCCTTTGAATTCAAACTCAACGGCTAAAGACTTGCGAGTATGATCAAACGATGGGTCATTAGGGGCAATCCGAGCTGGATTTTTAACCAGGTGTCCCTTGTCAAATTGTGCTGCTTCGTTGCTAGTCGCTGCCTCTTTCTTGGCTAAGGTCACACGTTCTGGATTGTAGAGGATTCCCAAACGAATATTAGAACCAGGCTTTCCTCCGTCAGCGCCATCTACTGGAGCAACCTCCGTATACTCATAGCTCTTGCCACCCAATTCCTTGATCCGATTGGCTAGTTTGCGTCCACTTTCAACACCACTGGTCGTCCCGTCATCCACACTACCATTATTGTCCTGCACTTCGATCAAAGTGATAATATCCGGATTGTGAATTTCATGGATAAAGGAATTGGCAATCAGCGTCACCTTATCCTCTGGCGTTTCATTTTTGTCATTGTTGGCCGAGAAATTTTCAATATTATAGGAAGCGATGGTCAGCTTGTCCTCACTTGGTTGGGTTTGAGCTGCTTGACGCTGCAAGCCACCATCTTGGACTGTCAACTGTTGAGTGGGCTCTACCTTATAAAAGCTATTCCGATACGTTACCACTCCTGTCACATCTTCTGCAAAGTAATCTTTGGCTTTTGCGACAAACTGATTACCAACATAAATCGGGATCGTCGCTGTATTTTGCGCATGTGGCCGTAGATTCAGACCTCCAATATTGTTTAAAGGAAGGCCTGTAAAATCTTCTCCCAATACATAGATATCTCCTTTATACTGGGGACCTAGAACATGCGGTTTCTTTACTACAGTGAGCATGCCTTCCAGACTTTCCCAATAATCGAGGGCATCGGTTTCTGGATCATAAGCAGTTGGATTAATCTTCACCTCTGCCGGCATCCCCGCAGTGATATTCACAGCTTCTGGAAGTGGGGCTGTCCCGTCTTTTGTGATCCAAGCATCAACCAACATGGTCACCGTTAAACTATTCGTCGGTTCCTTAAAGGTCTTCCCAGCTCCCAAGGTGACTTCTTCCATATAGCCTTCCTTGACAGTACCTGTGATTTTTACCTTGTCACCGACCTTGACCTTGTATTTAGAAACTACATAAATCCCATCTGAAGTCCGACTATTACCATCCGACTCAATATCTTGGGCATAAAAACCATAGCGGTCTGTTTTGGTCACCACCGCATTTTTGATGGCTACCTTTTGGCCTTCAAGTGGAGAGCGTTGCGCTTCCCCTTGAATCTCCCCAATCTTAACCGTTTTCTCTTCGGTATCCTCCGAGGAACTGCTAGCTATCTCTCCTCTATCACTCGAAGCGCTAGTCGTAACTTCTGTAGTTGCTGTAACGGAAGTCGAATGATTTGTCGAGCCATCCTCGCTACTAGTGTTCGTCACAAGTGCTGGCTCTGAAGTCGAAGCTGTGGTCTCGTCAGCAACTACCGTGAGGGCACTGTTAAAGACCCCCAACTGACTAGCCAATAAGGTAGCTACTGCTAATAATCGAATCTTTTTTCCGTTATTTCTCATGCTTCTCTCCATCCCTAAAAAGTTTTCCTCTTTTATTATAAGGGAATGGTTTTACATTTTCAAGCGCTTTCAAAAAAACACTTCAACCCAATAAGAAAGAAATTTTGATTTCACCAATCGATAATCGCGATAAGATCTTACTGGATCTTGGAAAAGACCAACACGTGGTAACGGTCCGCTCCCAAGTTTACTTAGCAGACGGTCGGCAATTCCAGTTCACCGAAAGCCGTCACAAATTAGACAAGTTTCATTTTGTCGACTATGCAGAGCGGAGGAAATAAAAAGGAGGCTGGGACAAAAGTCCTAGCCTCTCAGTTATCTTTGTATTGTAGAGCAAGACGCAGTGGTTGAGTGGGCTCTACTACGCTGATTTCATCAGCTTTTA
>JAPJPE010000143.1 GCA_030825825.1 Streptococcus sp.
CTGCTGCTAAAGGTTCAAACCTTAAAGTTGCTGCTCAAAACTGCTACTTTGAAAATGCTGGTGCTTTCACTGGTGAAACTAGCCCACAAGTTTTGAAAGAAATCGGTACTGACTACGTTGTTATCGGTCACTCAGAACGTCGTGACTACTTCCATGAAACTGATGAAGACATCAACAAAAAAGCAAAAGCAATCTTTGCGAACGGTATGCTTCCAATCATCTGTTGTGGTGAAAGCCTTGAAACTTATGAAGCTGGTAAAGCAGCAGAATTCGTAGGTGCTCAAGTTTCAGCTGCTCTTGCTGGATTGACTGCAGAACAAGTCGCTTCAACAGTAATCGCCTACGAACCAATCTGGGCTATCGGTACTGGTAAATCTGCTTCACAAGACGATGCACAAAAAATGTGTAAAGTTGTTCGTGACGTTGTAGCTGCTGACTTTGGTCAAGAAGTGGCTGACAAAGTACGTGTTCAATACGGTGGTTCAGTTAAACCTGAAAATGTTGCTGACTACATGGCTTGTCCAGACGTTGACGGAGCTCTTGTAGGTGGTGCATCACTTGAAGCTGAAAGCTTCTTGGCATTGCTTGACTTCGTTAAATAATGATATAAAAAAGTCGAGGTTTCCCTCGACTTTTTTATAGTAGAAAAGACCAGCTACAAAGCTGGTCTTTTGAGTTAGGAACGTCCTAAAAGTTTCTTAATGAGAGAAATCATTTTGTATTTAAGAGGACGGGGATAATAACGGAAGGTTCCCATCTTACGAACGATGTAGCCATTGAAGTTCTGTTTGAAACGAAGCACACCATCTGACCCGTCAAAGATTCCTTGAATGCCTAGGAAGTTGTATCTTGTTATCCCACGTTTGATGGTTTCAAGCATCATATATTCCTGGAGAACAGCAGGAGCATAGAATTTATTAAATTCTGTATAAGAGCCACTGAATAAATAGGTGGATTCTTGCGGCATATAAACGAAGAGGCTACCTGCAAGAATGACGTCTTGATCTCCATATTTTTCAATATATTCTTTTGCTTCCTTCTTTCTCACTTCAAAAGTATCAAACTGGCTTGAGAATTCACGAAGTTGATTTTGTTTTTTCTCTGAATTGGGGTTGACTTCTAGATCCTTCTGTAATTTCTCAATCTTCTGTGCTAGTTTCGCTTGGTCTTTTTCAAGATTCGTGTAGTAGTGGTGGAAGTTCAGCGTTGCGATCATGAAATCTGCTTTGTCCCCAAAACTATCATAGAAGGTTTGGTAATAATCTAAGGTCTTATCTTGATAGTCTCGACGGTCACTGGTAGAAGAAGTAATATCCTTAAAGAGTTGTAGTTCATCCCGGTTTAATCGTTTCAGTTCAATACCGAAAGATTTCGCTTTCTTAACAAGCGGCTTCCCTTTTTTACTGAAGCTCTGGAGAAGATTTTTTTCGGTAATGCCTTCCATATCTTTCACATAGTGCCAATCACCTTCTCCACCTGGATAACCTGTTGTTAAACCATCATGCTGGTAGCCCAAGTTTTTAAGGGTATCCATAAAATGAGTTTGCTCCTCACTGGTTGGATTTCCGTCGCTGTCAAAGGTTTGATAGGTATCATAGGGCTTGATGACGAGTTCAATAGCGCCATTCTCTTTCGCATAGTCTTTTAAAGCTGCATAGAAGGGTTCTAGCATAGCTTCCTCTTGGTAGAGGGGCCCTGAATTGATTTCCATATGGAGACCACCTGTCATGGGAAGACTATATAAGATCGCAGCCACTTGGACTTGATCATCTTCCTTCCAAGCGATAAATTGAACGGTGTTCCCTCGCTCTACAAGCAGATCTGCCATCTCTGCAGACTGGATGAAAGAGCGATGGGGGACGGTATTTGCAAATGAGGTAAATTCTTCTTTTGAAATTGTCGTAAGAGTCATGTAACTTATTTACTCCTTAATTTTTTCCGGATCTTGTAAGCTGTGTTTACAAGTGGATAGAGTGGACTTGTTGGAAGGTTGAATTCCCCAACAAATTCTTCAATGATAGGATTAAACTTAGATTTAAAATGATAGAGTCCACCATCTAGTGAATTTTCAATGCCTCCCATATTTTGCCAAGAAGCACCACGGTCGAAAGCGTGTTGGGCAGTTTCATACCAGGTGAGGATGGCGGGTTGGTAACGGCGGAATTCTTCATCCATCCCTGCATAAACATTTTCAGATGTCCCACCGAATTCAAGGCTTAAGGTACCAGATAAAGGAACGACCTTTTTACCTGTTTGGAGATGGTGCTCAAGAAATTGCAGTTCTTCCTCTATACGCTCTTTTTCTTTTTGGTTGTTCTCAACTTTGCCAGGCTTTGTTTTTTCGGTGAATTTTTCAGCCTCGGCCTTGTTTTTTTCAAGATCTTTTGTAAGGGAGGCTTTCCGTTCTGTGAGATCAAGAGTAGACAAAGTAATGTAGGATTGTCCTTGGTAGGTCGTGAGCAGTTTTTCGTAGTATTCTTTTCCACGTAAATGAATGCTTTTACGAGCTTCTGTCTTTTTCATGAGAGAAGCAAAGTCCTCTAACAATTCAGTCCCGCCAAATTGGACTTGGATCCCTTTGTTTCGAGCAGTTCGGATGGCTTGTCGAGTAGATTTTGAAAGGTCTTGTTCGGTGAAAAACTCTTTGTGGATATTCGCTTGAAAGCGTGGTTGGATATTTTCTGCCAGATCACTTGTTCGGCCAGTCCATTCAACCCCTTCTTTAGTTAAGGTATCGATCACCGCTTGTACATCAGTGGTTTCCGTATTTTCTTGTCCAATCAAGTGTTTGCTCAAGAAAAGACTTGGATCAAATTTCACAAACAAGGCCTTGTGTTGTTTGGCTATTTTTTTAAGAGATTGGATCACATATGAAACTAGCTCCTTGTTTTGGTAATCCATAATAGGGCCACGAGGAATGTAGAGCATGGAAAAACCAAGTGGCAGGGGTTGAATCAAGATGCTTGCAACCGCGACTAATTGGTCTTCTTGATAAAAACCAACACGTTCATTTCCCCAATTATCTTTAATTTTTGCCCATGAGCTGCTTTGTAAGAGATTGGTTTGGTCACTCTGAATAACAAAGGCATCATGCTCTGTAGCAGAAATTCCTAGCTGGTAATGGTACATTCCTTATAATACCCACTTTCTAATGGCGTATGCAACGCCAGATTCATCATTTGATTTTGTGATAGTTGTAGCAATTTTTTTGAGAGCTGGATTGCCATTCTCCATAACGACGGCATGTCCAACGACTTCTAACATGGAGCGGTCATTTTCCTCATCTCCGATGGCCATGGTTTCTTCTTGCTGGATTCCAAGTCGTTGGGCTAGATGAAGAAGGGCAGCTCCTTTATTGGTCGTTTTCCCTAGAATTTCTAAATAAAACGAGGCTGATTTGACCATGGTGAAGCGGTCCTGAAATTCTTGAGGGATCTTTGCAATCGCAGCATCTAGAATATCTGGTTCATCGATATACATGGCCTTGACAAATTCTTTCTCTCGAACTTCTTCAGGCGTCCGGTAATAAAGGGGCATATTGACCAGTTGAGATTCATGAATGGTGTA
>JAPJPE010000144.1 GCA_030825825.1 Streptococcus sp.
CAGAAGATATTCGACCTCTAATTGAGCAAGTCAAGAGTTACCATCGGCCCATGACGCTTCATGCGGGTGAGTGTCATTGCCCACACTTTGTAGCCCAATCGATTGCATTTGGCATCAAACGCAATGGCCACGTGACAGCTCTATCTCATGAACCAGCCTTACTCCAATCCTTTATTGACAATGGGGTCACCGGTGAGCTCTGCTTGACCAGCAACCTCCAAACAAAAGCAGCACCAACTATAGAAGATTTCCCTTATCTGAAGATGAAGGCAGCCGGAGCTCGGATCAGTATCAATACTGATAACCGGACTGTATCTGATACGGATTTAACCAAGGAATATGCCCTCTACCATCAGCATTTCAAAACCAAGGAAACTGACTTTTACCAACACAATGTCCATGCCATCCAGGCTTCATTTGCCAGTGACGAGGAAAAACAAGAACTCCTTACCAAACTAGAAAAAGCCTACGCAGACTATTCATAAACGAAAAAAACTAGCACTTTATGAGTGCTAGTTTTTTAATCCTTCCACAAATCCATGGCCTTCAAGAAATCGTCTGAAACCGTCACATTGCGTGGGTTGGCTTGCTCGCGTTCTTGTAGTTTCGCCTCTACTTGGACCAGGCTATTGATACCTTCACTGCGCCAGTTTCGCAAAATGGCCTGGATATATTTCCAGTGAGGCTTGCCATTAAAGACAGCTTCTCGTAGCGCTGCCTTGATCACATCTGGATCTGTCTGATCCTCGCGCACGGTCTTGGTCAGGTCTTCAATCTCAAAAGGTGTCAAGAGTCGTCCCAGTTCTTGTTGGAAGGTTTCCACCAAGTCCTTGATGACATTTCCCTTGGCAGGAGCACTCTGGGCCTTCCCTTGTGTCTGAGCCTCTAAAATTTCATCCAAGCGTTCCAGGGCAATGGTCGCATCAAAGATGGCCTCAATTTCTCCATTGAGCTCAATGGTCCGATATTGAAGAAGTCCCTTGGTGGCCAAATTGGACATAATCCGATTGACCTCTGTCACCGTTTTTCCCAGATGACTGGCAATCTGATTGGGAGTCAAGGTCTCTTGACCGGTCGTATTTTGAAGGAAGAAAAACTGCCAAACCAAGTAGTCATCTGCTTGGTCAAACAATTCATGATAATGAAAAAGCAAGGCACTTGGAAGAACCAAGTTGCCATACTTAAATGCTTGTGAATATGTCATAATTCCCCTTTATAGGTAACCATAAAATGAAATATCTTTTTCCAATTCTTCCAAGCGGTAAGGTGTTTCTTGATAAACCGCATAGTTGATCCAATTACTAAAGAAGGTTGTTGCAGCTAGATTCCAGCGAATGCGAGGCTCTGTACTGGCATCATCCCCATCAAAGTAATTCTTAGGAACATCCGGATCCAAGCCTGCCTTGACATCTCGGTTGTATTCCTTAGCCAGCGTATCGCGATCATACTCCAGATGGCCAAAGCTATACACCTCACGCATGTCTGGACTGGCAATGATGGAAAGGCCAACTTCATTTCCTTGCGCGATCACCTGAAGATTGCTCTTTTCAAGGACTTCCTTCAAAGGAACATCCGTATAGCGAGAATGAGGGGCAAGGAAGCGATCGTCAAAGCCTCTCATGAGAAGACTTTCCGGACGCACCACTGTTTGGTCATAGATACCGGATAGCTTGTCACAGAGCTCTACTTTTTGAATCCCATAACGGTGGTAGAGACCAGCCTGAGCTCCCCAACAGAGGTGCAAGGTGGAAAAAACATGACGCTTGGCCCATTCAAAGACCTGGGTCAACTCATCCCAGTAGTCCACTTCTTCAAAGTCCATCTTTTCAACAGGCGCTCCTGTCACAATCAAACCGTCATAGTAATTATCCTTGATATCCTCAAAGGTCTTGTAGAAGCTCTCCAAATGTTCTGCCGCTGTATTCTTGGACTCATGGCTCGCCATATAGAGGAACTCCACATTGATCTGCAAGGGTGTGTTGGCCAAGAGTCGTAAGAGCTGGGTTTCTGTCGCAACCTTGGTCGGCATCAAATTAAGAATGAGAACATTCATGGGCCGAATATCCTGGTGAGTCGCCCGAACATCATCCATGACAAAAATATTTTCTGAACGAAGGATATCAACTGCTGGTAATTTTTTATCTAGAGTAATTGGCATAAAAAGCTCCCATCTTACAAGTTCTTAACTAACATTATATGATAGGAGCTTATAGTTTTCAATTATGGTTTTTCTGTAGCCAGTTATAGTATTAGACTATATTAGTAATGCATCAAAACTTTGTAGTCGTAATCGCCGATCGCTTCGCGACCTTTCAAGTCGTCCAACTCGATCAAGAAGGCACACCCTGCAACGACCCCACCGAGTTTTTCGATCATTTCGATGGTTGCTTTCACCGTACCACCAGTCGCCAAAAGGTCATCAACGATGAGAACACGTTGACCTGGTTTGATAGCATCTGCGTGCATGGTCAAGGTATCGACACCGTATTCTTTTTCGTAGTCAGCTGAGATGACTTCGCGTGGCAACTTACCAGGCTTACGAACAGGTGCAAATCCAATTCCCAATTCAAAAGCGACTGGACATCCAACGATGAACCCACGCGCTTCAGGACCGACGATCATATCGATCTTCTTATCGGTTGCGTATTGAACGATCTCACGAACCGCATAACTATAAGCATTACCATCTGCCATCAAAGGGCTGATATCACGGAAGGTAATCCCTTCTTGTGGATAGTTTTCAATGCTTGCAATGTAATCTTTTAAATTCATGGTTAACTTTCTTTCATAAAAAATTTTTACATTCCATTATACCATGAATTCTACTAACGTGCATCATTTTTGCCAAATCATTTTCCCAAGCTCCCGCGTCAAAAGCAAAAATCCCACATCCGAGAAATGATGTGGGATTGGGTTCTAAAAAAACTTACTATTCTTCTAATACTTTATTGTACATAATTTTCATGTCCCCCAAGTTTTTCAAGGAATAACGGGAACTTCCATTTTTGAACCAGGTACCAAGAATATACTGCTCGGCAACTTTCTTACTTTGGTTTCGAAGCCACGTGCGGTCTTTGCCGTAGGTGGCAAGTTGTTCAAGGAGTTGTTGGCCCTCGTAGCTTGTTTCATCGATTGTTAGATAGAGGTCGGTTTGGTAAAAAATCTTTTTAGAGGCGTTATATTCAAATATCAGATTAACTGAGGTACTTTCATTTAATTTGTATTTGTACATATAGAACCAATCTGCAGTGCCTCTAAACATAGTAACAGCTAGATGCTCCTTTCCACCAACGATTTTATCAGAATAGGGAAAAGTCTGAAATCCTTCATCTTCCTTCCAAGGAGCTTCACTTCCGATTGTTTGAGTGTAGGACTTGACAATCATATTTCGCATCATCCCACCATTTTCAGAGTAAACAATCTCCTCCATGGGATTTTTTAGGCTTAGGTAGATTCCCAACCAATAAAGAGCAACAAGCAGGAAGGGAATTAGGCAGAGAGTAATTTTTAGGTGTTTTTTCATAAGGCCTGTCCTGTCAGATAGTCATAGATTTCACGAA
>JAPJPE010000145.1 GCA_030825825.1 Streptococcus sp.
GTATAAGGATTTGAATCAAATTACTGCAACTAAGAAAGATCCTTTAAATAACAAGCTATCCTTGTTGCTTGCTGTAAAATAGAAACAAGTTGTATAAATAGAAAGTGAGAATACTATATGAGAATAACAAGTTTTAGAGATATGGACACCACTGAAGATTTTGAATTTGTAGAAGAAAAAATGGGAGAGTACTTCCGTTGGGGGATTGCTGATTTCTATTCGCTTCAACAAGCAACTTACTGGATTGGGGATATCTTGAGAAAAGAACCCAGCGCTAATTTTGAAGTAAGAGCACGACTTTCAGAAGGTGATGATGTAGATGAATATGAAAGAATCGTGTTGTACGAAGGCGACCAATGTTTTGATTCTTGGTTCTTGAAAGAGAAAGCAAGTTTCATGGCACCATATTCTATGATACTATTTCTCAATAAGGATACAAATGTGGCGTATGCTATTGAGAAAAATGAATTTGATGAGCCTGGTCATGTGAAATATTTATGTGAGATAAGAAAATAGATGAGGCTAGGACTTTTGTCCCAGCCTCTTTCCTGTTGATTTAGATGCCCCCTGCATGGATTTGGAAAGGACTTTCATATTGAGAGTAATTAAATTTGTTGAAATTTAATTGAATTTCGGAAGGCGCTTTTAGGTATTTTCAGGATCATGATTTAAAAGTAGGGCAAAAACATACTGAATTGAACTGTTTAGTAGCTTAAATATATCATGGTGCTATCTAAAGAGTTAATTTTATAGAGTTTGTTGGGATAGTTACTGAGTTTTTGTTTAATATTAAAACTTTATTATTATACCATGAAAATAATTAGAAAAACAGACTTGTATTATTTTGAAATTTGTATATGATGAAGGTGTAAGAACTATAAAATAGCCTGTTAGAAAGGGGAATGAAAGAATTAATCAGGCTATATAAAATTGGTGATTGGTAATTAATGTTGTCAACCAAGAAAGGAAAAGGTAGAAAATGCAATTACATAAAAAAATTTTTATAGTGGCGTTGGTTTTATCCATTTGTATCTCACTTTATTTTCTTATCAATCCATCTAATATCTTCACCTTTCCGATCCGTGTGCATGAATTTGATGACACATTTAAATATTACATGTTTGTGAAGATTGGAATTGTATTATTATTTATCAAATTCTTACTGGATATATGCTTAGAGTATATCAAGAATTGGTTTAAAAAGTTTTGATATATCTTCACACAAAAGAGTCTGAGACAGCGTTTTGTCCCAGACTCTTTTTTGAGTTGTGAGCTCTGTTTTATAGATCCCACTGCTTGAGGGAAATTTCGCCACTATTGAGCCAGATTTCTTCTTGATTTTCTAACTGGACCAAGAGTTGGCCGGTATCAGAGATGTCTTTGGCGAGGCCTTGATAGGTCTGTTGGTTCTGCTCAAAAGTGACAGTTCGTCCTAAGACCAGGGAGCGCTCTTTGTAGAGGTAGACCAGTTCATCGATATCCGTATGAAGAAATTCCCTCCAAATCTCGCTGATGAGGTCATTGCGGGTGATGGGACAAGGGCCTTCAAATAAGGAACCAGCCTTGCTTTCTAGCTCATCTGGAAAAGTAGAGATAGCCAAATTGAGACCGACTCCGATAATGACATCCGTGACAAGGCCTGTCTCAATGGATGTGATAGCTTCGGTTAGGATTCCCCCAATTTTTTTATGGCGATAGTAAATATCATTGACCCATTTGATATCGACATCGATCAGGGTCAGATTTTTAATAGCCTTATAGATGGCTCCTGCGACCATGAGGGTATAAGGGGGGAGCTCCGCAGGTGGGAGTTGGGGCTTGAGATGAAGAGACATATAGATGCCGCCTTGATCGGGAGAGTAGTAGTCGCGACCAAAGCGGCCCTTTCCAGCAGATTGGGATTTGGCCAGGTAGAGAGCCATGCCCTCTTTATGGGCTTCCATGCCTAATTTTGCGTCCAATTGGGTAGAATGACATTCTTCATTCAAAGTAACGGTCAACTGGGTATTGCTTGCGATGACTTCAGGAAGCAGAATATCGCCTGAGACCAGTCTATAGCCCTTCTTTTTTAGGGATTCGATGACGACCCCATCTTTTTCCAGGCGCTGAATAGCCTTCCAGATGGAGGTGCGGGAAACGCCTAATTCTTTTGCCAACTGTTCCCCGTTGACATAATCATCTGCCTGAGAAAGGGTTTGAAAGAGGATTTCGTGTGTTTTCATAAGACTAAGACCTCCTAGCGACTGCTGTCTCGAATCGTCAGTTTGGTGGCTAATTTGACCATGCAGGGAACACTTGGTTGACTCCCTTGAAAGGTCTGCCGCAACAGCTGAATGGCTTGCTTGCCCATTTCTTCTGTGTAGACGGTCACTGTAGAGAGGGCAGGAAAGACATACTTAGCGATCGAGGTATCATTGAAGGAAATGAGACTGACGCGATCGGGTACTGCGATTTGGTGCTCCTGAAGGGACCGAAGGGCCCCAACAGCTATGGCATCACTGGCCATGAAAAAGGCAGTTGGTAAGTCGTCGCCCAGTGCTTGAATCAGCTGCTCCATCATCTGATAGCCCGACTCAGTTGAGAACTGACCGACAGCGACAAAGCGCTCCTCATAAAGCCCTTTTTCCGTGAGAAACTGTTGAAAGACTCGTTGACGAGGATCCATCTGAAGCGGTGTCGCATCTGCGGTCTCTTCTTGACCAACCAAGAGTCCGATCTCCTTGTGATGATGCTCAAGGAAATGCTCGAGAGCGGTGATAACAGAATCTTCTAAATCTGTCGTCACGCAAGAATGCCCCAGATAGAGGGTATTGCTATCGACAAAGATCAGGGGTTTGCCGTAGCTTTCTAGATCTTGAATGGTCTTGGGACTGAATTTCCCAAGAGCAATAATGCCGTCTGCCTCCTGAATCAAAGACCAATCGTCCTTGTTGAAGATACGAAAGATCTCATAGCCTAATTCCTGGGCTTGTTTCTCCAAGCCCATCCGAATGGCATAGTAGTAGAGGTCCTCTAATTCTTCTTCGCGCGTGTACCATTCAAAGATGACGATTTTATGAGAATCTTCGACTGGTTGAGGCGCTGTTTTGCGGCTCTTCTTTTGGTAATGCAGGTCCTCAGCGATGCGAAGAATCCGACTGCGCGTGTCTTCACCAACCGATAAGGTCGCATCCTGGTTGAGGACGCGAGAGACCGTTGCCTGAGAAACGCCTGCTTTTTCTGCAATGTCTTTAATCGTTGCCATAGTTTATCCTTTATTGCTTACTAGTTCCAGTATACTCTAAATGCTAGTAAAAAGAAATAAATTTTTACTAAATTTTATGATTGCTGCGGTATTGGCTAGGAGTCAGGTGGCTATAGGCCTTAAAGGCCTTTGAAAAATAGAGGGGGTCTGAAAAGCCTACCGAGTAAGCAACAATCTTGATGCTTTCGTCTGTATTGGTCAGTAACTGCTGGGCCCGTTGCATGCGGACCGAGTGCAGGAATTCCTTGGGAGAGATCTGGTGAAACTCCTTAAAAACAGTTGTCAG
>JAPJPE010000146.1 GCA_030825825.1 Streptococcus sp.
GTCTTGCTCGACAATCCAAAAACAATTGAGAGGCTAGGACTTTTGTCCCAGCCTCGGATCAAACAACGGCTCTCTTCTTATAGGGATATGGTATAATATAGCTAGTTTAATAAAGGAAAGAGGCAGTATATGTCAAAATTTAAACGCATGCACTTAGTTGTGCTGGATTCAGTTGGGATCGGTGCTGCACCAGATGCCAATAACTTTGTCAATGCAGGTGTTCCAGATGGAGCATCTGATACTTTGGGCCACATCTCTAAAACCGTCGGCTTGAATGTACCAAACATGGCCAAAATCGGTCTTGGAAATATTCCTCGTGAAGTACCATTGAAGACGGTGCCAGCTGAAAGCAACCCAACAGGCTATGCAACAAAATTGCAAGAAGTCTCTCTTGGGAAAGACACCATGACTGGTCACTGGGAAATCATGGGGCTCAACATTACAGAACCTTTTGATACCTTCTGGAATGGATTCCCAGAAGAAATTATTACAAAGATTGAAGAATTCTCAGGACGTAAGGTCATTCGTGAAGCTAACAAGCCTTATTCTGGTACAGCGGTCATCGATGACTTTGGACCACGTCAAATGGAAACTGGTGAGTTGATTATTTATACATCAGCAGACCCTGTGCTTCAAATCGCGGCTCACGAAGACATCATTCCTTTGGATGAACTCTACCGTATTTGTGAATACGCTCGTTCCATCACTTTGGAACGTCCAGCTCTTCTAGGCCGGATCATTGCTCGTCCTTATGTTGGGGAACCTGGAAACTTCACACGTACAGCCAACCGTCGTGACTTGGCTGTTTCACCATTTGCGCCAACTGTTTTGGACAAGTTGAACGAAGCGGGTATCGATACCTATGCAGTTGGTAAGATCAACGATATCTTTAACGGAGCTGGTATCAACCACGATATGGGTCACAACAAATCAAACAGCCACGGTATGGATACCTTGATTAAGACCATGGGACTTCCTGAGTTCCAAGAAGGGTTCTCATTTACCAACTTGGTAGACTTTGATGCTCTTTATGGTCACCGTCGCAATGCTCACGGCTACCGCGATTGCTTGCATGAGTTCGATGAGCGCTTGCCAGAAATCATCGCAGCCATGCGTGAAGATGACCTCTTGATGATTACGGCTGACCATGGTAACGACCCAACCTACGCTGGTACTGACCATACGCGTGAATACATCCCATTCTTGGCTTATAGCCCATCTTTCAAAGGCAATGGCGTGATTCCAGTCGGACATTTCTCTGATATCTCTGCGACAATTGCTGAGAACTTTGGTGTTGAAAAAGCCATGATCGGTGAAAGCTTCTTAGACAAATTGAACTAAGATGACACGCTTCGCTCTCCTCGTAAGAGGGATCAATGTTGGCGGGAAAAACAAGGTCGTGATGGCAGAGCTTCGAGAGGAGCTTCAAACGATTGGGCTGGATGAGGTAGAGACCTACATCAATAGTGGCAATATCTTCTTTGAATCTTCTGGTTCTAAAGAAGAATTGGTAGATTTGCTGGGACATTTCTTTCTTGATCACTATCCCTTTATCCAGTCTTTTTCTCTCTTTTCAGCTGAGGACTATGCGCAAGATCTCGCTGCTCTACCAGCCTGGTGGCAGGAGGATCTGGCCCGCAAGGATGTTCTCTTTTACACAGAAGGCCTCGATCAGGATGCTGTCTGGGAGCTGGTCTCCTCTTTTTCGCTCGGTGATGAAATCATCCATCGTGGAAGCCTTGGGATTTACTGGGGTAAATACTCAGAAGAGACCTATACAAAGACAGCTTACCACAGACAAGTCCTCAAGATGCCGGATTACCGTCTGTTGACCATTCGCAATGCCAATACATTTGACAAAATTGGCCAATTTTTAAGGAAATCATAAAGGAGATATGCAATGACATTATTAGCAAAAATCAATGAAACAGCTGCTTTTTTGAAAGACAAAGGAATGGAAGCGCCTGAGTTTGGCTTGATCCTTGGATCAGGTCTTGGAGAACTGGCTGAAGAAATCGAAAATGCCGTCGTAGTAGACTACTCTGAAATTCCAAACTGGGGTCGTTCAACGGTTGTCGGCCATGCGGGTAAATTGGTCTACGGTGAGCTTGCTGGACGCAAGGTTTTGGCCCTTCAAGGACGTTTCCACTTCTACGAAGGAAACACACTAGAAGTGGTGACTTTCCCAGTTCGTGTCATGAAAGTTTTGGGCTGTGAAGGGGTTCTTGTCACTAACGCTGCCGGTGGTATCGGCTTTGGTCCTGGTACTTTGATGGCTATCACAGACCACATCAACATGACTGGTCAAAACCCATTGATCGGTGAAAACTTGGATGATTTTGGTCCACGTTTCCCAGATATGTCAAAAGCTTATACACCTGAATACCGTGAGACAGCTCATAAAGTAGCTGACAAATTGGGTATCAAATTGGATGATGGGGTTTATATCGGTGTGACTGGTCCTACCTACGAAACTCCAGCTGAAATCCGTGCGTTTAAGACTCTTGGTGCAGATGCTGTCGGAATGTCAACTGTTCCTGAAGTCATCATTGCAGCGCATTCTGGCTTGAAGGTTCTTGGTATTTCATGTATTACCAACTTTGCGGCTGGTTTCCAAGAAGAGCTCAACCACGAAGAAGTAGTGGAAGTGACAGAGCGCGTCAAAGGCGACTTCAAAGGATTGCTGAAAGCGATTCTTGCTGAACTCTAATCCAATGAAAGTACGACTCCAAAGGCTGCCCTACGGACTGAGGTTACTTCTAGCCACTTTATCATTAGGGATCGGGACGGGTCTAGTCGGAATTGCCTGTCATTATCTACTAGAAGGGGTGCAAGAGCTGGCTTTTGGCCAAGCTAGTTCCGATTTGCTCCAGCAATTTCAAGAAGCTGGAGGTCTCCGTAGATTTCTGGTCTTGTGTGTGACTGGGTGCTTGGCAGCTGGCTTCTGGTATGTCCTGCAAAAGCGTTATAAGATCCTGTCTATTCGCCAGCAAATGGACTTAGCTGGAGACAGGGATCCAGCGCCCTTAGCCCACCTCCTTCATGCAGGGATGCAGGTGGCAATTGTTGGAGCAGGCGCATCGGTCGGAAAAGAAGGAGCCCCACGTGAGGTCGGGGCTCTTCTAGCTGGTCGCTTGGCGAAGGGATTCTCACTAGCTCTCAAAGAGCGAAAAGTCTTGATCGCCTGTGGGGCTGGAGCTGGTTTGGCTGCGGTCTATCAGGTTCCCTTTGCCAGTAGCTTGTTCGTCTTTGAGACCTTAGGACTCGCCTACAGTTGGCAAAACCTTCTACTGGTTTTGACCAGTACTTATCTGGCCACCTGGGTCGCTCAGCCCATCGTTGGTCAGGAGGCCATTTATCACCTGTCCGCAGTTTCATGGTCGGCTAGTAGTTTCTTACAGGCTATTGTGATTGCTTTCTTGGTCACTCCCTTGGCTCTGATCTTTGCTTTCCTCGCCAAGCGGGCTAGTCACAAACGGCGGAAGGATAGGACGATTCTTTGGGCTCTTCCTCTAGCCTTTCT
>JAPJPE010000147.1:0-1634 GCA_030825825.1 Streptococcus sp.
CCATTTTTTGCTCCTACCAGTCGCATAATCTTAATCTCACGACTACGTGAAATGATGGTAATCCGGATGGTATTAGAAATCAAGAAGACTGCGATGAAGATCAATAAAGCTACACCGATCAAGCCCCAGTTTCGGATGAAGGTTCCAAGTGCAAACAAGCGTTGGGTATCGACCCCACCATCTTTCACTTCAGAGACCCCTTCAATTTTTTTGGCATCTGCTGAGACTTGCTTCACATATTTTGGAGCTGTCGTCTCTACATAATAGGCATCGTAGAGTGGGTTTGCGTCTCCATCAAAAATCTTCCAGTTGTTTCCAGCCGTTTTGATCAGTTTATCATACTGTTCTTCCTTGCTAGAAAAATCAACCTTGTCAACATGTTTCATGGCTGTCAGAGCATCGTAGACCTTATGGTAGTTTTCATTGGTCAAGGTTTGACCGTCTTTTTCAATTTGTTCACTCTGGTCTTGAATATCTTTGCGCATGTATACAACAACCCGCACACTATTTTGAATATCATCTGAAAGCTTGATGGTATTAGCAATCACAGAGGCGAAAATAGCAACCAAGCTAAGTGTAATCATAACCGAGCTGACCGCTGCAATCGTCATCCAACCATTTCGTTTCAAGCTTTTAAGCGATTCGATTAAGTGTCGGAAAAATCTTCTAATCATCGTATCCGTACTCTCCTTCCGCTTCATCACGCACTACACGACCATTTTCAATCGCGATGACACGGTGACGTAAAGTATTTACAATCTGGCTATTGTGAGTCGCCATCAATACTGTTGTCCCTTGCAGATTAATCCGCTCCAAAAGGTTCATGATTTCCCATGAATTATCTGGATCCAAGTTACCAGTTGGCTCATCCGCAATCAAGACTTTCGGATTGTTGACGATCGCGCGAGCAATCGCAATCCGTTGTTGCTCCCCACCGGACAATTCATTTGGGAATGAGCGGACCTTGTGTTTCAACCCAACAAGATCCAAAACTTCCATCACACGCTTTTTAATATTGCGACGGCGTTCACCGATAACTTGCATTGCGTAGGCAATGTTTTCATAAACGGTTTTCTTTGGAAGTAATTTATAATCTTGGAAAACCACTCCTACATTGCGTCGCAACATAGGAATATCGCGTTTTTTGATTTTATCCAAATCAAAATCAGCTACTTTTAAGCTTCCTTTATCGTGTTTGACTTCACGGTATAAAAGTCGAATAAAGGTCGACTTCCCTGCACCAGAAGGTCCTACAATGTAGGCAAATTCTCCTGGTTCAATTTGGACAGAGACCCCGCGAAGGGCCGTCGTCCCGTTGTCATACTTTTTGACAACATCTTTCATTTCAATCATTGACATGTAATGAAATTCCTTTCATTCTTTTCTGGTTGATTCCCTCTAGGTTATTGGAGACGCCATTTGAGATAGGCATCAATAAAGCCATCGATATCTCCATCCATCACCTTATCCACCTGTGCTACTTCGTAGTTGGTCCGGTGATCCTTAACCATGGTGTAAGGGGTAAAGACATAAGAGCGGATTTGACTTCCCCAGGTGATTTCTTTTTTATCCCCTTTTAGAGAATCCACTTCTGCTGCTTTTTTCTCTTGCTCTAATTGGTAGAGTTTAGCTTG
>JAPJPE010000147.1:1734-3510 GCA_030825825.1 Streptococcus sp.
TGTACCCCCATTTCAGATTTCAGAAGACCGTATGCATGTGGCCCTTCAAAGGATAGGGTCACAGACTTAATTCCAGCTTCATCTCCAGCCTGATAGTCCAAGACTTCAACTTTGAAGTCATGGGCATTTCCAAAACGAGTATACATCCGAAGAAGCATGTCGCCCCAGTCCTGAGCTTCTGTCCCTCCTGAACCTGGGTGGATTTCTAAGATGGCATTATTATTGTCATAAGGTTCAGACAATAGCAAGGTCATCTCATAGCTGGTCATACGTTTATCCAGCTCCTCCAACTTCTCAATCAATTCTTCTTTGACCGAATTATCTTCGGTCAAAAAATCTAGCAGGATTTCTGACTCATCAAAGAGATCCACCATTTGATGGAAATTTTCATAGGTCTGCTTGAGTTCATTTAATTCTTGAGATGTCTTTTGCGCAGCAATATTATCATCCCAAAAATCAGGTTCTGTCATTTTATTTTCTAAAATGGCAATTTCTTCTTCCAATGCCTCTAAGTCAAAGAGACCCCCTGAAAGAAGCTAATTTTTCACGATTTGCGTCAATTTTTTGACGAATTTCTGAAATGTCCATAAGTACCTCTTTCTATGTATCTAGTCTATTATATCATAACCTTCACTATTTGCCCACTTTTCAATATTGAATCTACTGGTTTACGACTATCAATTCAGCTAATTTTCAGTATTTTTCTATTTATTTGTAACCTAATTGTTAGAAAAAAAGAACCGGATATGCTAGACTTGTTAGCATGACAAGAGTAGCTTTTATGTCCGATTTACATATTGATTCAAACCTCTTTGGCCAGGAAGAAATAGAGACCCTCATCACCCTTTTCAAGCAAGAAGAGATTCAACACCTCCATATCGCAGGAGATATTGCCAATGGCTTTGAAAAGATCTCACAAGATTTTATAGCCCAACTTCAACACCAAGTCCCCGTAACATTCAGTCTGGGGAACCATGATATGCTTGGGCTATCAGAAAACGCCATAAGTCCTTTTGAATTTCAAAAGATTCCTTTTTCAAAGCATACACTCCTTGCCTTTTCTGGCTGGTATGACTACAGCTTTGTTCCTACACTCTCTCCCCAAAAACATCTCCAAACTAAGAATCTGTTTTGGTTTGATAGACGCCTCCAACGAATGGGATCTGATCCAGCCATTACCCAACGTCTGTTGCGAGAGCTCGAAACAGAACTCATGCAAGTGGATCAACCCTTGATCATCGCTATGCACTTTGTGCCTCATAGTCAGTTTCTCCTGCGCCACCCTTATTTTGAACGCTTTAATGCTTTTCTAGGGAGCCAAGCCTTTCATGAACTCTTTAGACAATTTCCTGTCAGAGAAGTGATTTTTGGTCATAGCCACCACCGAATGCCAGCAACAACGATTGACACGATCACCTATCATGCCAGACCTTTAGGCTATGTCCGAGAATGGGATCTTTGCAAACAATTTTTCGAAGCTTTCCCTGAATATGATTTTCCAAAACGATACGATCCCTACAAACGCTATCGCAGAATAAAAGACCTTCCTGAATTTAAAGCATACAAGAAAAAACAACTGGCTCATGAATTTTCTCAAGCCATGACCATCCTTGAACTATAATAAAAAATTGGTCCCTCTGGGACCAATTTTTTTACTCTTCTGTATCTAGGAGATTTTTTGCAACAAGAGCTGCCAAGACACCGCCAACGATTGGAGCCAAGATAAAGATCCAAATTTGTTGGAGGGCTGCACCACCTACAAAGAGTGCAGGAGCC
>JAPJPE010000148.1 GCA_030825825.1 Streptococcus sp.
AAAAGCTGATGAAATCAGCTTAGTAGAGCCCACTCAACCACTGCGTCTTGCTCGACAATCCAAAAACAATTAAAAGGCTAGGACTTTTGTCCCAGCCTTTTGTTTTAGACTTGAAAGAAATGAACTGAAATAGAAAGGTTCCATCAGATGTGACACTTTTCCTATTTTAAAATACCCTCGTTTATGGTAGACTAAAGGACGGAAAACGTTCACAAGGAGGTTGAGCATGAAACACAAATTACTAGTCGCATCCCTTACGATTCTCTCTGCCTGCACACTAATGGCCTGTAGTCACACCACAAAAAAAGATACAGCAGCTTCTTCTACAAAAGAAAGTAGCAGCAAAGTCGAAAAGAAAACAAGTAGTTCTTCGTCAAAGGATACTGCTTCTACAAAGAAAAGTACTACCAATCAAGAAACCAAGCGGATTGGAAATGCAGATTATGGATACATCAATATTCCAAGTAAATGGATTAAATTCACGGATATCGATGTGACAGAAGCAGTCCAGTATACGGATGGGAGTGGCTATAATATTGTCACCATGGACAGCTTTACCAAAGAAAAGGCAAAAGTTCCTGCTGATATTGAATTTAATGCAGAATTTTTAGCCAAGAAACTAGCCGTTATGTGGCAAGATAATCAGGATGTTGGGAAGATGACGGGAGCGCGTACTAAAGTCGCAGGACTGGACGCCTACCAGCTCCAAATTGTGATGAAATCCGGTCAATATTTGATTACCTGGATCTTCCAAAAGGATGAAAAAGTTTATACCATTTCATTTGAAGGAGATGCAGAAACCTTGAAAACCTTTATCCCATACATCGAAGACACATGGAGCTTAGATGGAACAGGTGCCGTAACGGATTAATCAAGTGAGATAGATCTCAGGATCTATCTTTTTTTAGGGTCTTTGTGGTATAATCTTTCTATTGTTTAGAAGAGGAAATAGAGGATGACACAGGAAATTGATATTGAAAAATACCATCAGTTAGCTCTCCAAAAGCAAAAGGAGCACCGTAAGGTATTGGCAAATCTCAAAAAGAAGCCGCCTAAGAATTTAGATAAACTAGCGCAAGAAATCCACGATGAAGTGTTCCAGGAAATCGATTGTACGGCTTGTGCCAATTGCTGTAAGACCTTAGGGCCTGATTTTAAGGAAGCAGATATCACGCGGATCGCCAAGTATTTCAAGATGAAACTACCTGCTTTTGAGGCGGAATTTCTTCAAGTTGACGAGGATGGGGACAAGATTTTTAAAGCTATGCCTTGCCCCTTCCTTGGTGGTGATAATCTCTGTTCCATCTACGATGTTCGTCCGAAAGCTTGTCGGGAATTTCCTCACACTGATCGCAAGAAGATCTACCAGATCAACCATCTGACCATCAAAAATACGCTCACTTGCCCTGCTGCTTATTTATTTGTAGAAAAATTGAAAGATCGTTTGTAATGGCATATAAATTTTTACTTTTTGATTTGGACCATACCTTGTTGGATTTTGAATCTACTGAAGAAACAGCCTTGACGCAGATGTTAGAAGACATGAATTTTCCAGATGTAGAGGCCTTTAAGGATTACTACAAACCTATGAACCAAGGGCTCTGGAAGGATTTGGAACAAAAGAAGCTCACCAAACAAGAACTCGTTGATAGTCGGTTTGCGATTGGGTTTGCCTACTTTGGGGTCACGGTTGATGGGGCTGAGATGGCTCTTCGCTACCAAGATTACATCAGTCTTCAAGGGCAATCTTTTCCAGGGGCGGAGGACTTACTGGCCCGACTTGAAAAAGCAGGTTACCAGCTCTATGGTGCAACGAACGGAGTGACTGCCATTCAAGAAGGACGCTTAGCTCATTCTACCATCGCACCTTATTTTAAAGAGGTCTTTATCTCTGAACAGCTTCATACTCAGAAACCAGAACCTGCATTTTTTGACAAAGTAGGCCAGCTGATTCCAGGGTTTAGCAAGGAAGAGACCCTCATGATCGGTGATTCCTTGACAGCGGATATCGCAGGAGGGAATGGTGCGGGGATTGCTACCGTTTGGTATAATCCAGATCACAAGGAAAATACCAGCCAAGTAGTGCCAACTTATGAAGTTAGCACCTATCAAGAAATCGCCGATTTCCTGCTTAAATAAAAAATTTTTAAGAGTGTCAAGTTTTTTTCTTGACAGGTTGATGAAATGTGTTATAATAGATCATGTGCTAAATAGCTTGTCTATTTCACCGAAAATTAAAATATAGAAAAGAGACTTATAAAAATGGCAGTTAAAATTCGTTTGACTCGTATGGGTTCTAAGAAAAAACCTTACTACCGTATCAACGTAGCAGATTCACGTTCACCACGTGATGGTCGTTTCATCGAAACAGTTGGAACT
This sequence comes from Streptococcus sp., assembly GCA_030825825.1. Classification (GTDB taxonomy): domain Bacteria; phylum Bacillota; class Bacilli; order Lactobacillales; family Streptococcaceae; genus Streptococcus. The sequence goes on from JAPJPE010000148.1 coordinate 2,380, forward strand.
TACAATCCACTTGTTGAAGAAAACCAAGTTACTTTGAAAGAAGACCGCGTTCTTGCATGGTTGGCTGATGGAGCTCAACCTTCAGATACAGTTCGCAACATCCTTTCAAAAGCTGGTGTGATGAAGAAATTCCACGATTCTAAATTCTCAAAATAATTTTTTAAGTAGGTTGATGTATGGATACGATTGAAAATCTCATTATTGCAATTGTGAAACCCTTGATTTCACAACCGGATGCCTTAACCATCAAGATCGAAGATACTCCTGAATTTTTGGAGTACCATCTTGACCTTGATCCTAGCGATGTTGGTCGTGTAATCGGTCGAAAAGGTCGCACCATTTCTGCGATAAGAACGATTGTCTACTCTGTCCCAACTGAAGATAAAAAAGTAAGAATCGTTATTGACGAAAAATAAAAGGCGGGACTCTGTCCCGTTTTTTTGTTACAAGGAGAAGCTATGAAAGAAGTGACCATTCGGCAATTACAAGCCTATTTAAAAGAACATTACAAAGACAGTCGTACGGAAGAAGGTCTGTTTATCAAGCTCGTCGAAGAGGTTGGGGAAGTTGCCGAGGTCTTAAATGGTCGTTCTGGACGAAAAGAAGGGGTTCAGGACTCAAATGAGGAATTGGCCAAAGAACTGGTTGATATCATTCACTATACAGTCGCTATCGCAGCTATCAATGACATCGATCTCACTAAAACCATCTTTGAAAAGGATAAAACAGCAGCTGTCAAATACCAGCACGAGAAGGATTTGGAGCAGTTTCTAGCAGAAAAGAGTATTTGAGAAAATCCCTTGAACGTGATAAAATAGAGTGAATAAACTACACTGGAGAAATCATGAATTACTTTAATGTTGGGAAAATTGTCAATACCCAAGGCTTACAAGGAGAGATGCGGGTCTTGTCTGTGACAGACTTTGCGGAAGAGCGCTTTAAAAAAGGAGCAGAGTTGGCTCTCTTTGATGAAAAGGATCGTTTTGTCCAAACGGTGACCATTGCTAGTCACCGCAAGCACAAGAACTTTGATATCATCAAGTTTAAGGATATGTACCATATCAATGCTATCGAAAAGTTCAAGGGTTTTAGCCTCAA
>JAPJPE010000149.1 GCA_030825825.1 Streptococcus sp.
AGCGTGAAAAAGCGCTCAATGATGCCCTGAAGTTGATCGAAAAGGATTTTGGTAAAGGATCCATCATGCGTTTGGGCGAACGCGCAGAACAAAAAGTACAAGTGATGAGCTCTGGTTCATTGGCTCTTGATATTGCCTTGGGTGCTGGGGGTTATCCAAAAGGCCGGATCATCGAAATCTATGGTCCGGAATCATCTGGTAAAACTACCGTTGCCCTCCATGCAGTAGCGCAAGCACAAAAAGAAGGGGGCATTGCGGCTTTTATCGATGCCGAGCATGCCTTGGATCCATCTTATGCAGCAGCTCTTGGGGTCAATATCGACGAACTCCTCTTGTCTCAACCAGACTCAGGGGAACAAGGACTTGAAATTGCCGGTAAATTGATCGACTCTGGTGCGGTTGATTTGGTGGTTGTCGACTCTGTTGCGGCCTTGGTACCTCGTGCGGAAATCGATGGAGATATCGGGGATAGCCACGTTGGTTTGCAAGCGCGGATGATGAGCCAAGCGATGCGTAAGCTTGGAGCTTCTATTAACAAGACCAAGACCATTGCTATCTTTATCAACCAATTGCGTGAAAAAGTTGGGGTCATGTTTGGGAATCCTGAAACCACACCTGGTGGTCGTGCCCTTAAATTCTACGCTTCTGTTCGTCTAGATGTTCGTGGAAATACTCAAATCAAAGGTACTGGGGACCAAAAAGATACCAACGTTGGTAAGGAAACCAAGATTAAGGTTGTGAAGAACAAGGTAGCTCCTCCGTTTAAAGAAGCCATGGTTGAAATCATGTACGGGGAAGGAATTTCACGTACGGGTGAATTGGTGAAGATTGCAACAGATTTGGATATCATCCAAAAAGCTGGTGCGTGGTACTCATATAATGGCGAAAAAATCGGTCAAGGATCTGAAAATGCTAAGAAATTCTTGGCTGACCACCCAGAAATTTTTGACGAAATCGACCACAAGGTTCGGGTTCATTTTGGTTTGATCGAAGAAGACGAAGCAGTGAAAACCCTTGATAAAACTGAAGAAGCAGCTCCTGTCGTAGAAGAAGTAACTCTCGATTTAGATGATGCGATTGAAATTGAAGATTAATTTTTTTCAAAATAGGTCGCTAGACTGATGGTTTTTGTGTTATAATTTAATACGATAGTATTATCGTGTAGCGAAAGGAGTGCATGCATGATTAAAATTTATACAGTGTCAAGTTGCACCAGCTGTAAAAAAGCAAAGACTTGGCTCAACGCTCACCAGCTAACTTATAAAGAACAAAACCTCGGTAAGGAAGGGATCACCAAAGAAGAATTATTGGATATCCTTACAAAGACTGAAAATGGAGTGGCAAGTATTGTCTCTTCAAAAAATCGATACGCTAAAAATCTAGGAGTGGACATCGAAGACTTGAGTGTCAATGAAGTCATTGACATCATCATGGAAACACCTCGTATTCTTAAAAGTCCGATCTTGGTAGATGACAAACGTCTCCAAGTGGGCTACAAAGAAGATGATATTCGTGCCTTCTTGCCACGATCAGTTAGAAATGTAGAAAATGCAGAAGCGCGGATGCGTGCAGCTCTTTAAAGCGATTGAAAATCAGAAACAATTTGTTTCTGATTTTTTCTTTTTAAAAATCGGAATGAAAAGCAGTTTACTGCGCCATTTTACGAAATCTATGATACAATATTTTAGAAAACAATAACTAGTAAGGAATGGAAAATGAAAAGAAAGATTTTCTTATTGGGCGCACTTGCCTTGTGTTTGACTGGATGCGGTCAAAAAAAACAAGCGAAAACGCCAACTTCAAGTGAACAAAAGGCAATCCAAGCAAAAGCAGAGCAACTGCAAAAGGATAATAAGAGTATCCTGCAAAAAGCTGAAGAAAATAAGGTCATCACTAGAACCTTTGTTTTTCCAAAAGATGACAAGGGGACACAACAGACGCAAATCGTCACCTATGTGGGGAATACCTTTAAAAAGTTGGAGACCATCAATGTGACGGCAACCGATGAGGAGTTGAAAAAAGGGATCCAACAGGTTGGAGTCGAGGAAGCACAAAAGCAATTGAGAGAATCCTTTAACAAGGACGATGCCTTTAAGGAAGCTTTGACAGTGCCAGGTTTCACAGCTGATTTGACCTTGGAAAATGAGAATGAATACAAGGTAACCATCACCTATGACTTTGAAGCGATGGATGTGAAGAAAGCCGAAGGCATGACTTACTTCAAAAACAATCACTTACCGGAGTTGTTGAAGCTGACACCGAGTCAATTTGCGGACAACCTCATCAATGCTGGAGCGAGTGAGCAAAAATAAAAAAACAGTTTAGCTAAAATAGCTCAAAAATGCTTGAAAAAGCCGTAAAATCAAGGGCTTGGCCGTTGTGGAAAACTCTTAATTATGGTATAATAGTAATATTCTAAGGAAAGAGGGTGTTCTTGTGGGATTTACAGATGAAACAGTACGTTTTAATCTTGATGATTCAAATCGTAAGGAAATTAGCGAGACCTTGAAAGATGTTTACTTGTCACTGGATGAAAAAGGCTACAATCCAATTAATCAAATCGTAGGATACGTACTCAGTGGTGATCCTGCCTATGTACCTCGTTATAATAATGCACGGAACCAAATTCGTAAATATGAACGAGATGAGATCGTGGAAGAATTGGTACGTTATTATTTGAAAGGGCAAGGAATAGACCTCTAATGAGAATTATGGGATTGGATGTTGGCTCAAAGACCGTCGGGGTTGCTGTGAGTGATCCTCTCGGTTTTACAGCTCAGGGTCTTGAAATCATCCAAATTGATGAAGACAAAAAAGAATTCGGTTTGGAGCGCTTGGCCGAATTAGTGGCACAATACAAGGTAGACCGTTTTGTTGTGGGCTTGCCGAAAAACATGAACAACACAAGCGGACCGCGTGTGGAAGCCAGTCAGGCTTATGGCGCAATGATTGCTGAAAAGTTTGGGTTGCCAGTCGACTACCAAGATGAACGGTTGACAACAGTTGCTGCAGAGCGGATGTTGATTGAGCAAGCAGATATTAGCCGTAGCAAACGTAAAAAAGTTATTGATAAGTTAGCAGCGCAGCTTATTTTACAAAATTATTTAGATCGCAATTTTTAGAAAGAAAACGAGGAAGAATAGTATGGCACATGATCATAACCACGACCATGAAGAACGTGAATTAATTACATTGGTGGATGAACAAGGAAATGAAACCTTGTTTGAAATTCTTTTAACCATTGATGGCAAAGAAGAATTTGGAAAGAACTATGTCCTTTTGATCCCTGCAAATGCAGAAGAAGATGAAAATGGCGAAGTTGAAATTCAAGCTTATTCATTTACAGAAAACGAAGACGGAACAGAGGGCGACCTTCAACCAATACCAGAAGACTCAGATGCAGAATGGGATATGATCGAAGAAGTCTTCAACAGCTTTATGGAGGAGT
>JAPJPE010000150.1 GCA_030825825.1 Streptococcus sp.
GGTAACTTGGTCACTTCCTTGATTTCCTTGATATCCCGGACACTATTGGCTCGGATTCCGACAGCTCCACCCTGTTCAGCCGCTTTAACCAAGAGAGGAATGACTCCTCCTGCTTCTGTATAGAGCGGTTCATGAGGGAGAGCTTGACAAGAAACAATGATGCCGTCTTTGATTTGTTCAATCAGTTCATCTTTTGTAATCTTTGACATAACTCCTTCTCCTTTGATAATAAGGCAACTCGAGTACTTGTAAATTGATTATAATCTATTTTTAAAGCGCTTACAATATTAATCGTGCAATTGGATTATAGTTTCACATTTTAGGGAAAAATAAAAAGATCTCTGAAACTAGTTTCAGAGATCTAGGACATGGTGATTCCCTAAGCCATCTTTTGAGTCGCTTTTTCCTTTACAACAAATACAAAGCCGATAGAGCCGACGACGGCTCCAAGCAAGATCCAATAGACCATATCCGATGAAGTAATTGGGCCTGCCAAGAGACCTGCTAATAAAAAGAGATCGATATACAGTCTAGTATCGCGATAGAAGGTCCAATTGAAATGGTAGCTACCTTCTGGGTACTGCCGTGTCGATACAGACGGTTGAAAGACCTGCAGAAGAATCAGAATCCCAACAAAAGCAAGATAAGCTAGGCTAACTACCGAAAGCGGAGCCTGCATCGTCATAACCACAGCTACTATAAGCAAGACCAAGATCCAGAAATGGAAGTCCATCCAGAATTCACGATGATAACAAAACCGTTTCATAAGATTACACCTTTCTCTTAATGTATTCGTTTTCTACACTTATATTATAAGACAAGGAATTTTTTTTGCAAGGAATTATCGGCTATTTGGGACTGAAAATAGGACCAGAATATCTCTGGTCCGTCTAAAAAAACTATGAACAAAGAGTAACGAGCACATCATTCACTGATGTCATTTTCGATAATAACCTTGAGTGCATTGTTTTCACCCGCATGTTTAAAGACATCATAGGCCTTTTCGACTTCTGAGAGTTTGAAATGGTGAGTAATGAGCTTGGTTGCATCGATCTTGCCTGATTTCAAGACATTGAGCAACATTTCAGTGGTGTTGGCATTGACGAGACCGGTGTTGAGGGTAATGTTCTTGATCCACAATTCGTCCAAATTGAAGCTAACTGGTTTTCCGTGAACACCGACATTGGCAATATGACCACCGACAGAGATGACGTTTTGGCAGACATCAAAGGTAGCAGGATAACCCACACATTCCATTGAAATATCGACACCACGGCCATCCGTCACTTCATTGATAAAGGCCTTGATTTCCGCAATATCGCTGGAGCAGATGGTGTGAGTTGCCCCAAATTTCTTAGCTGCTTCAAGACGAGATTCGGACAAGTCCACCATGATAATGGTAGCTGGTGAGAAGAATTGAACGGTCAAAAGAGCCGCAAGGCCAATCGGACCAGCTCCAACGATACAGACATTGTCCCCTGGTTTCACATGAGATGGGAGGACCCCGATTTCATAAGACGTTGGGAGAATATCTGAGAGCATGACCAAGGCTTCGTCATCCACAGTTTCAGGCGCATGATAAAGACTGCCATCCGCATGTGGAATATGCACATATTCTGCTTGGGTCCCATTGATTAAGTGACCCAAAATCCAACCACCATCTTCACAGTGAGAAGGCAGACTACGTTTACAGTAGTAGCAGGTATTACAAGCTGTGACACAAGAGATAATGACCTTGTCGCCCACCTTGAAGTTAGTAACCGCATCGCCGACTTCTTCGACGATCCCGATTCCTTCGTGACCTAAAATCGTGCCTTCTTTACAAGCTGGAACATCTCCTCCTAGGATGTGAAGGTCTGTCCCACAAATGGTTGTCTTCAAGACACGCACAATGGCATCCGTTGGATTTTTGATCACTGGTTTTGGTTGATCAAGCAGTTGCAGATTGCCTGCAGATACATAAGTTGCAGCTTTCATAAGCGACTCCTTTTCTTTGTTGGTTTGATAAAACCATTTTATTTTCGTCTCTTTGTGAATATTATAACATACTAAGCAAACGCTTACAATATTTTATGAGCACATTTTTAAAAGTTTTTTGAACAAACAAAAACATTCCTCTTATCTCTACCAGAGGAATGTTTCAATCACCTTGTTCTAATTGTTGGCGCCGCTTATAGTACTCTTGCTGCTCGCGCTCACGCTCTTCTTCTAAACGCTCTTCATAGCGCTTGAGTTCTGCCTCAAACTCTTCTTGCAAGGCAAATAAACGCTCCAAACCACTTTGAGCCTCCGCACTTGGGGCTTGAAAATGCAGGGCACTCAGCCAGTCTACTAAATTTTCTGTATGTTGGCGGACATCCATACGCATATCCGCATAATCCCACTCCAACTCGCTAAGTTTCTGGTTGAAGCGGTAATGTCGATCTTCTAGTTGTTCTAATTCACTATTTCCTGAATGGTACATCACATACCTCCTTTAATCGGACTCAATAAAATCGGCTTTTTCACTGACTTCAGTGCTGCTTCTGCCACGTCCGCTGCTCCTCCTGTAAATCCGTCTTTCAAATCACTAACTAAGGTCGTTGTGGCAAAAGAGCGCATTTTTTCGGATTGACCGCTCAAAGTCACCTGCAAACTCATCCCTTCCAACATCATCAAGGCTTTTTGTGTTGCAATCAAACTCCGAATTGCAATCCGCTCTTGCTCCTTTTTAATCTCTCGATGGAGCTCCTCAATGCGTTCTCTATCCTCTCCCAGGATCTCTAACATCTTTTTCTCCTACTTATGAAAATCAAAGGCCACTGCTTGTCCCTTGTCCAAGTCCACCAATTGGGCTGATGCAGCCTCCAGTTGCCCTGCCAAATCTGACAGACGTGTCGAGTAGGCCTTTGCTTGAGCCAGGTTTTCCGCCTCGACCGCTTGGTCCCAGCAAGTATCCATGGAGAACTCTCCTAATAGTTGCTCCACTTCTGCATCTGTTAAAAACTGAGCCATGCTGTGGGCCATTTGTGACACCTCCGCAACCTTATGGGAAACCGTCTCCTTGGCCACTTCTAGCTGATCTTTGAGCTCGGCCTCAAAAACCGTCGCTTGCGCTGAAGCATTTTGTGCTACTGCCAGTACCAATTCCTCTCGTAATTGAATGGTCTGGGTACCAGATGCCCCTGCCAATTGCTGATGGAGGCTCGGAATACTTGGCCTTTCCTGTCCATACATGGAGACCACCGAGGCAGATGATGGCTGATTTTCTGAAGCGGACGTTGCCCGATCTCGTTGGGGCATTTCAATAATTTTCTGCGCCTGATCTTGCACTTCACCTTCTAACTCCATTTGAGATGGCCTCCTTTCTTGGATTTGTTTTTTCGTTTCCTATAACTGAAAAAGGATCCTA
>JAPJPE010000151.1 GCA_030825825.1 Streptococcus sp.
ATACCCATGGCTTGCTGCTTTTGACCAATAATGGCAAGCTCGCTCATGCCATGCTTTCGCCGAAGAAGCATGTGTCGAAGATCTACCGTGCCCAGGTGGATGGGATCATGGATGAGACAGATGTAGCCCGTTTTGAAGCAGGCATTGCCCTCAAAGACTTCACCACCTTGCCTGCGAGATTGCAGATCTTAGAGGTGGATGAGGCAAATACCAGCTCCTACGTCGAAATCGAAATTGCTGAAGGAAAATTCCATCAGGTCAAGCGCATGGTCGCTGCCTGTGGCAAGGAAGTGGTGGATTTAGAGCGGATTTCTATGGGTCCTCTAACGCTAGATCCAAGCCTGAAATTGGGAGAATGGCGAAGACTCCATCCTTCTGAACTCAAGTCCCTAGAGGTCTTCGGAGTTCCCTTATAAGCAAAAAAACAAGCAGTCTGATTCTTACAGACTGCTTGTTTTTATTTGTATCAAGAAAATGTACTGAAAAGACAAAAAATGAATTTAATTGCTTGTACTATCAAAGCAAATTGTTTATAATGAAAAAAGATGGGTTGTGTATAAAATCACAATATGTAGTGATAATTTTTCGACTCACATACCTTATCTAGTAAACGTAGAAAAAGGAGAAAAATCGTTTATGAAAAAGTGGCTTTATTCTGTTGTGACAACAGTTGCCCTATTTTTACTAGCGGCTTTAGGATTTGCCAAACCCAATAGTCCAGCTAAAGTCCATGCAGATACGATCAATGATGTTGTGACATCTGTAAACATCTCGAAATCAACTGGTGGAGCGATTACAGATCCACTCGGTGTTTGGGAGAGTTTTCAAGTTGAAGCAAACTTTGTGTTGCCGAATGGACGTGTAAAAAAGGGAGATCAGACCGTTATCCAACTTGGAGATGACTTTAAGGTCTTTGAAACGGACACCATTGACCTGCTGGATCCAAGTGGTCAAAAAGTTGCGACAGCAACGGTAGATGATCAAAGAAAGGTCATCACCGTAACCTATACAGACTATCCTGAAAGAATGGCCAATGTGACAGGGAAACTGCGTTTCTTTGCGCGTGTAGACCACCAAGTCGTCAAAGGACAAAAGACACTTGATTTTACTCTTACGATCGATAAGAAAGTGATTTCGGGTGGGAATATCGATTACAAAGGGGTCAATCCAGGTGAGAATCCTCCTACTCCAGAAGTCTTTAGCAAATGGGGGTGGACCAACTCAGATGATAAATTAAAATTGACCTATACCTTGAATATCAATCAAGGCCATACAGCCCTTCATAATATTGACATTAAAGACCAATTGGCCTTTACAGATGGAAAAATCAAAGCAGATTCTATCAACATCCATACTGGAACTTGGCAGATCGATAACGAAGATGGTGCCTATCATTTACGAGATACCACAAATGTCACCAAGAATTATTCCCCTGTTGTCAGTGCCGATGGTCAATCTCTAACTGTTCATATCGGAGATCTAGCTCCAGAACAAGGAATGACGATTCGCTATGATGTCTATTTGGACAAGGTCCCAGCCATCAATACTTCCTACAAAAACAAAGCGAAGATGACAGCTACAGAAATCAAGGAGCAAAATAAGGTAGCAGACATTCTGTATCAGTTCCTTGATGGAAAATTTAATGGTGAGAAATACTCCTTTACGATTCATAAAAAAGGTGAAAATGGTCAGGCTCTTGCAGGTGCTGTCTTTGCAGTGATAGCAGATGATACAGGTGAGCAAGTCGGAACCATTACGACAGATGAGAATGGTGTTGGCACCATAACTGGTTTGATCAAACAAGCTTATACGGTTAAAGAAATTCAAGCTCCGACAGGCTATGTGCTCTCTGAAGAACCTATCAAGATCAGCAAGGACGATTTTGGAAATGACCTCGCAATTTCTCGTGATGTCGTAAACCAAAAAGAAAAAACAAGTGTTGCTGGTCAAAAGATATGGAATGACAATGACAACCAAGATGGCAAGCGTCCATCAAAAATCACCGTCAACCTCCTAGCAAATGGAGTTAAAGTTGCTTCTAAAGAAGTGAAACCAGATGCTGCAGGAACTTGGGCTTATCATTTTGATAATCTGGATGTGGTCGATGATGCTGGTAATGTCATTGCCTATACTGTTTCAGAAGAACCTGTTGAAGGCTATGAAACAACTATCGAAGGAACCAATATTACCAACACTCGTACACCAGAAGTTGTTGAAATTCCAGTAACGAAGATCTGGAAAGATAATGATAATCAAGATGGTGTTCGTCCTGACAAGGTCACTGTTCGTCTCCTTGCAGATGGTACAGAAGTAGCTAGCCAAGAGCTAAGTGCAGCGACTGATTGGAAGACAGTCTTTACCAATCTTCCAAAATACAATAACGGTAAACAAATTGTCTACACAGTCACAGAAGACACAGTAGCCAATTACTCTGCTGCGATTGATGGAACAACTATTACCAATAGCTACAAGCCAGGTAAAACCAGCGTCACTGTTACAAAACGTTGGGAAGACAACAATGACCAAGATGGAAAACGTCCAAACACCATTAAGGTACAGCTTTATGCAGACGGCAAAACACAAGGAAAAGAAGTGGAACTTTCTGCTAAAAATAACTGGACTCATACCTTTAGCGATTTGCCTCTAAAAGCGAAAGGCAAAGAGATTCAGTACCAAGTGAAAGAAGTTGGAACAGTCAAAGGCTATACTAGTACGGTTGATGACAGTAACAAGGGAAATGTAGTGATCACCAATAGCCGCACACCAGAAGTAACGGAAGTAGCGGTTAAGAAGATCTGGGATGATGCAGACAATAAAGATGGTCTTCGTCCTGAAAAAATCACCGTTCGTCTCCTTGCGGATGGTCAAGAAGTGGCTGTAAAAGAAATCACAGCTACTGATAATTGGCAGGCAAGCTTTACGGATCTACCCGTATACAAGGAAGGTAAGAAGATTACTTACACCATTACAGAGGATCCAGTAGTTGGTTATACAACAACTATTGATGGTTTCACGGTAACCAACCGTCATACGCCACCAACAACACCACCGACCACTCCACCAAGTACACCGCCAACGACTCCGCCTACAACCCCACCAACGACACCTCCTACAACTCCACCGACGACACCACCAACAACGCCGCCAAGCACACCGGAAAAACCAGAAACTCCAACTACACCAAAAGAAGGAAAGAAAAAAATTCTTCCATCAACTGGTGAAGTTGTTGCTTACGGGTTGACCATACTCGGTGCCCTCTTAGCAGTTTTTGCTTTGGCTTTGCTCTTGCGTGGTAAACGGAAAGAGAAATAAGCTTCATACCGATAAAGAGGCTGGGACAAAAGTCCTAGCCTCTCAATTATTTTTGGATTGTCGAGC
>JAPJPE010000152.1 GCA_030825825.1 Streptococcus sp.
ATAAACGTGTAAGGTTTCCCAATAGGAGGTGTTCCAGATGGACTTTCGTTTAGATCAAAGTTTAGTAGCTCTTGGTATTGATACAGTTGTGGTCGGAATTGCTAGAAATGTGGATTCCCAAGCAGTTTTGCTCCCTTCTTTTCTTGAAAAGAAGAAAGAGCTTGAACAATGGGCGCTCCAGTGTCAGACAGAAGAAGTAGTGGCATCTCCTGTCATTAAAGGGTATACAGACCTTTTGCAAAAAGTAGGGCGTAGCATCAAGAAAAATCCACCAACAGTCCTAGCTCTTATCCGAAACATCCAGCATCGAGGAGCTCTTCCTCAGATCAATAGCATCATCGATATCTATAATGTCGAATCTCTGAAGTCTTTTCTCGCGATCGGAGGACATGACCTAGATAAGATTGAGGGACCGATTGAATTTACAGTGAGTCAAAGAGACGATCTCTTTCTCCCTATCCTTTCTAGTGAAAAACATGTCGCACCGACAGATCCTGTCTACCGGGATCAAAAAGGAGTTCTGGCTTGGTTGGATGTACGCGATAGTGACCATTACAAATTTGAGGAGACTACGCAAAACGCCCTCTTTGTCATCCAAGGAAATACCGAGACGTCAGTCGAGATGCGTTTAGAAGCGCTAGAACGAATCCACAAGGACCTTGCTCTTTGCATGCCTCAGCTTCAATTTGAGAAATTTCTCGTCACACAAAATGGAGTGGAAAAGGTCGTGTAAACAGCGAAAATCATTTTCATGAAATTTTCAATTTGACAAAGTAATCCATTTGCGGTAAGATATTGTTCGGGCACCTCATTTTGAGGTCGGAGCTCCCTAAGGATTAGGGAGCTATTTTTGTTTTTTCTGCAAAGAGGAATGGCCTCTACAACAATAGAAGAAGAGGAAAGCACATGTCAACAAAATATATTTTTGTCACGGGTGGTGTCGTATCATCCATCGGGAAAGGGATTGTCGCAGCAAGTCTTGGTCGCTTGCTCAAAAATCGTGGATTGAAAGTGACGATCCAAAAATTTGACCCTTATATCAATATTGACCCAGGGACGATGAGTCCTTACCAACACGGGGAAGTATTTGTCACAGACGATGGCGCAGAGACAGACTTGGACCTTGGTCACTATGAACGCTTCATTGATATCAATCTGAATAAGTACTCAAATGTGACAACAGGGAAAATTTATAGCGAAGTCCTTCGCAAGGAACGTCGTGGAGAATACTTGGGCGCGACTGTACAGGTGATTCCTCATATTACAGATGCCTTGAAAGAAAAGATCAAACGAGCAGCGACGACGACGGATTCAGATGTCATCATCACAGAAGTCGGGGGAACAGTTGGAGACATTGAGTCCCTTCCTTTCCTTGAAGCTCTTCGTCAAATGAAGGCAGATGTTGGTGCTGAAAACGTTATGTACATCCACACCACTCTTCTACCTTACTTGAAGGCTGCGGGAGAAATGAAAACCAAGCCGACCCAACACTCTGTGAAAGAATTGCGTGGTCTTGGAATTCAACCAAATATGTTGGTCATCCGTACAGAAAAACCAGCTGGTCAAGGAATTAAGAACAAGTTGGCTCAATTCTGTGATGTGGCACCAGAAGCTGTCATCGAGTCACTTGATGTGGAACATTTGTACCAAATCCCATTGAACTTGCAAGCACAAAATATGGACCAAATCGTTTGTGACCATTTGAAATTGGATGTTCCTGCAGCAGATATGACAGAATGGTCTGCGATGGTCGACAAGGTCATGAACCTCAAGAAGCAGGTCAAGATTTCCTTGGTTGGAAAATACGTAGAATTGCAAGATGCCTACATTTCTGTCGTTGAGGCCTTGAAGCACTCAGGGTATGCCAATGATGCAGAGGTCAAGATTAATTGGGTCAATGCCAATGATGTGACAGCTGAAAATGTGGCAGAACTCCTTGGAGATGCGGATGGGATCATCGTCCCAGGTGGTTTTGGTCAACGGGGGACAGAAGGAAAAATTCAAGCCATCAAGTATGCGCGTGAACAAGACGTCCCAATGTTGGGTGTCTGCTTGGGTATGCAGTTAACCTGTATCGAATTTGCCCGTCACGTTTTAGGCTTGGAAGGGGCCAATTCATCCGAATTGGATCCAGAAACCAAGTATCCAATTATCGATATCATGCGGGACCAAATTGATGTGGAAGACATGGGAGGAACGCTCCGTCTCGGTCTTTACCCATCTAAACTCAAACGAGGATCAAAAGCAGCCGCTGCCTATGATAATCAAGAAGTGGTACAACGTCGCCACCGTCACCGTTATGAGTTTAACAATGTTTTCCGTGAACAGTTTGAAGAAGCAGGTTTTGTCTTCTCAGGCGTTTCACCAGACAACCGTTTGGTCGAAATCGTTGAAATCCCAGAAAACAAATTCTTTGTTGCTTGCCAATACCACCCAGAATTGTCAAGCCGTCCAAACCGCCCAGAAGGACTTTACACAGCCTTTATCACAGCGGCAGTTGAAAACCACGATAGCAAATAAAAATCAAGGGAGCAGGTTGAAGTACCTGCTCCCTTTTTGTGAAAAAATGACAAACTCTGAAAAAAGTTTGAAAAAAATCTTGACAAAAAAGTCGTTGATTGATATACTAGTAAAGTACTCAATCGCGGGGATGGCGGAATTGGCAGACGCGCAGGACTAAGGATCCTGTGACCGCTTTAGGTCGTGAGGGTTCAAGTCCCTCTCTCCGCATCGGATCAAGATAGCTTCGGCTATCTTTTTTTGTTTTCAAATCTCTTTGTGGTAGAATAGGTGTGAGATGAGGTGAGAACATGAAGAAGAAGTATCTGGTTTTGGTCGATGGTCTCTTTGCACTATTGGGAAGTGCCATTAATTTTTTCGGTCCTATCCTGATTTTAGCGATGGGGATAGGCGCATACAAGGATACTTTTAGATATTTTATTGCCTTAAACATATGGAATGTTTTCATTTTTTTAGTGGCGATTGCTTCTAAGTATCTGCTCAGAGATGAAAAAAGAATCAAAAAATGGATTCTTCATCTTTTTCTGATAGCAGGCAGTATACTCTTTCTTGCGTCAATCCTTGCAGTGTGTGAGAATATTCCCTTTCTTGAGGGAGTGCTAAACGGACTTCTTGGAAAAATATTTACCGACAGTCAGTTATTTGCCGCTTATTTCTATTCTCAATGGGTCGCAGGTGGACTCCTTGTGATTTGCGGGATTGGCTTTCTCCTTTCACTAAAAAATTTTAAAGAAGAGAATTGAGAGTGGGACAGAAATCGGTAATTCGTTAGAATTCGATTTCGTCGTCCCACCT
>JAPJPE010000153.1 GCA_030825825.1 Streptococcus sp.
TGGCCGTCCAGAAGAGCTCTTGCACGACTTTCTGCAGAGGTGACTCATAACCATCCAGAAGGGGTCAAAGGAGCTATGGCGACGTCTGATGCTATCTTTATGTGTCGTTATTACTTTGGAGGTTACAGTGGCGACTATGGAAAACCGATCAACGACAATCCTACGGAGTGTAAGAGACTTATCAAGGAACACATAGAACAAGAGTATGGATATGACCTTTCTAAAACGTTAGATGAGATTCGTCCTACGTATCGATTCAATGAAACGTGTCAGGATACCGTTCCTCAGGCCATCGTTGCCTTTCTAGAAAGTACAGATTTTGAAGGCGCGATTCGAAATGCGATTTCTCTTGGTGGGGACAGTGATACTCTTGCTGCAATCACAGGAAGTATCTCCGAAGCAGCTTATGGAATTCCTGAGTGGATTAAGGACAAGGCCTTTAGCTATCTAGATGAGCCTTTAAAAGATGTGCTCAGACGATGGGAGCAAGAAGTTTCAATAACATAACAGAGATTAGATAAAAACAACCAAAAACACTAAAGCGACGGGATAAGTAACAATCTCGTCGCTTTTGCTTAAAAGTTAATGTTGCCATGGATTTATTCAGGCATCTAGTTAGATTTTTGTTTATTCAACAGGAGGATAGATGATATTATTGCAATGCAAGATACAAGAATCAGATACCAAAGATTTTCAAGACCAAAACCATAATCTAGCATCAAGCGGTATCCCCAATAAGCCGGAAAAACATGGCCTATTACTTGAAGAAAATCAGGGAGCAAACTAATTGGAAACATAATCCCTGAAAGCATAATTGAAGGCAAAAATATAAGTTGAGCTAACATGGTCAGCTTTGCCTGGTTTTTTAAAGTAAGTCCCAGTATACATCCAATACTCAATGATACAATAATATAGATGGTGAGTGAAAGTAAGAAAATCGGAAATTGACTTGGTAGATTTGCTTTAAATAAAATTGGAGCAAGTAGTAGGATCACCATGCAGATAATCATCAAATGAACAAAGGCAGAGAGAACCATTGTCACCAATCCTAAATGAATAGGCACACCATTTGCTTTATAAATCTTTTTTATGTCGCTTCCGTATGTTTCAATCAAGGAAGGCGGTAAACCGAGAAAGGCTCCCATTGAAACACTCATGACAATCATTGACTGTATAAGTGTGCTACCCATTTCAGGCATAACGGAAGTAAAAATACCACCCATGAGAAGAAAGAAAATAAGCGGTACAATATAGTAAGTAACCAAGAGAGACTTACTTCGTATGTCCAATTTCCACTGTAATGTTAGGCTATATAAAAACCCAGTCATTCCAAACCCCTCCTTGCCATTTCGATGAAATGCTGCTCCAGTGTGCCACGATCAACCTTGATATCCAATATCTGGATATTTTTCTGTTTGCATTCTTCCAATAATGAAATTAAGCTATCCTCGATCGTATCTGTTTCAAAAGATTCCTCTCCGTCCCGGGTCTTTAAATGGATGAAATATTTTCTTCCCAACCTGTCTGTCAGTTCTGAAGGAGTACCACAAAAGACAATCTTTCCACTATTCAAAATAGCAATGCGGTCACATAAGGTTTCAACTTCGGCCATATCGTGACTTGCCAAAACAATTGTCTTGCCCTGTGATTTAAGCTTTCGGATTTGTTCATGGAGAGCTAGTCTTCCTTCAACATCAAGTCCCGCTGTAGGTTCATCGAGAAATAGAATATCTGGATTACTGATAAGTGCAAGAGCAAGATGTAATCTTCTTTTTTGGCCAGTGGATAATTCTATGTATTGCGACTCTTCAATTTCTTTTATGCCAAGGGACTTTAGCATAACATCATCAATGTGTGTATGATTCCATTTTGCAAAGAGTTTTATGGCTTCCATCGGTTTGATGTGAGCGGGTAGAGAGGAGGACTGTAGTTGAATTCCGGTTTTCCCGTTTACAACTATCTTGCCTTCGTCATATTTTCTCAGACCTTCGATACATTCAAGCGTTGTTGTTTTACCAGCTCCGTTTACTCCGAGCAGAGCAAATATTTCTCCTTGTTTGATTTGAAAATCGAGACCTCCAAGAACCAATTTGCTACCATAACTTTTCTTTAATCCAGAAATCTTTATCGCGTCTTTCATGGTTCCACCTCCTCAAAGGGATTTGTTCCAAGCCTTGAAAAATAGACTTGTAGGGCGGGTCCTATATAATCATTGACGATTTTTTGCTTTTCTTCCCAAGTGTTTGAGGCGGTATCAATAGTACCAACTTCCATCAACTTAGGAAGCATGCTCATATCACCATTCGTAAACTCCATAATCAAGCCCCAGTATTCTTTCACAACCTGTTGGCTTTGTTCGCTTTCGGCTGGTATGTTTTCTTTTTGAAGCTCTACGATTTGATCACTTAGGCGGTTCAATCTGTCCATAAAGTCTAGTCCGCTTTTCTTGTCAAATCGACTGCGTATCTGGTCGAGCGTATCATCATCAAAGCGCTTGATAAGAGAGTAGGAGTCATTCTTCATCTGTAGATTGACGATGATGTCTGCATACTTCTTAAAGTTGACCGTCTGTATTTGTAAAACTTCTACCTTTAGCTGCTCTATTGCGACCAAAGAATCCTTAAGTTGTTCTATATTTTTACGAAGAACATCTGCCTGCTCTGTAAGAGCATTGGCAACATCATCAGGTGTTTTCAAAGAGATCAAACGCCCCTTTATATCCTTGAGAGAAAAACCTAATGATTTTAAAGACAATATCTGATGGAGTAGCACTAAGTCTTTATCGGTATAAAGCCTGCGACCTCCCTCACTTTCTGCCGATGGGGAAAGCACCCCTTCTTTATCATAGTATTGTAAAGTACGGACGGTAACCCCCATTTTCTTAGCAAGTTGCCCAACTGTCATAAATCCTTCCGGAATTGCTCTATATTTAGCCATCATTACCCTCCTCCTCATACCTATTATACATCGTTACGTAAGGTCATGAACAAGATTATTTTAAAAAATTTGCT
Organism: Streptococcus sp.; assembly: GCA_030825825.1. Lineage (GTDB taxonomy): Bacteria > Bacillota > Bacilli > Lactobacillales > Streptococcaceae > Streptococcus. The sequence continues at coordinate 3,012 of JAPJPE010000153.1, forward strand.
TGACAAAAACTTTTTCATTTTCGAGAAAAGAAAGAGAGGTCATAGAAAAAAAGAAGCATGTGACAAAATAAGTCCAAAATATTGACATAATTCCTAGCCTTTAGAATATTATTGATGGGTATGTGTCGTGATTTAGAAAAGAAAAGTACAATTACAAGATGATCAATAGCAAACACAAG
>JAPJPE010000154.1 GCA_030825825.1 Streptococcus sp.
GACGAAATCGAATTCTAACGAATTACCGATTTCTGTCCCACTCTCTTTTTTATGCCAAATAATCGGTTTCTTCACGGTAACTATAATAGTTTTCTTCAGATACAATCAAGTGATCCAATAGGGTTAAGCCCATCACTTCACAGGCCTCTAAAACTCGTTGCGTTACTTCATCATCATTTTTACTGGGAAATACGGCACCAGATGGATGATTGTGAGCCAAGATGATAGAGGTTGCCATGTGCTTCAGTGCATAATGCAGGATTTCACGTGGCTCCGCAATACTTCGATTCACGGTTCCAATAAAAATGGTCTGCTGATGAATAATTTCATTCTGTGTATTCAAATAGAGGGCAATCAGGTGCTCCTGTTTCTTATGGCCGATTTCCTGTTGAATTTTATGGGCCAATTTCTGACTGCTCATGATCTGTTCAGAACTCATCAATTCGTCTTTATGAATCCTTCGTCCAAACTCAATCACAGCCTGAAGTTCGATGGCCTTCACCCGGCCAATGCCAGAGATTTCCTGTAGCTCCTCTAGGGTTAATTGACTTAACTCCTTTAAACTATTAACGGAGCTCAAAAGACCTTGTGCAATCTCATAAACGCTTTTTTGCTTATTGCCTGTCCGTAAGAGAATGGATAACAATTCTTGGTGACTCAGCTTATCCACTCCTTCAGAAACCAAACGTTCTCTAGGAAGCAAAGATGGTTCAATAAATGATATGTCGTACATAATTTCCTCCTCACTTATTAATTCGTAATAAATGGAGAAAACGACAACCTTTCATTATTTACAGGCGATTTCTTCCTTCAAATCATCTAACACTAAGACTTCATCTTTATTAAAGCGGATTTGGTAACCTGTTTGAACTTGCTCAAGCTCCTTTAAAAACTGTTGAATTTCACAGCGAATCAAGTACTCCTGGCTCTGAGGAATGGCCTCTAAAGCTTGGTAGACTTGCTCTACTTCGTAGATTCCTTTTGTAATTAAACCATTTCGTGGAAAATCGTTTACTAAGAGATTATAGAAATGATGCAAGAGATGATAAATTCGCTCTTTTGTCACTATTCTACCTCCTTATCATACTCTTTCTCCTCTTATTATATACTGATTTTCCCTTAATATTATGACAAATTCCTTACATTATATTACCAATCTCTTACAATTTTACAAGAATTTCTCCTAGCTTCCTAAATAGAAAAAAGCCCGGCATCTCTGCCTCGGGCTTTATTTTCTTAAAGTTGCATTTGATTATAAGACTTGCTGAATGAATCCAGGATGTCTTTTGGAGCCTTGTCATAGTCAACAGAGGTTTCCAAATTCCCTTTTACAATCGTACGGTAAGTCGCTGCAGCATCCTCACAAGTCACCAAGGTGATCTCATTAACACCTTCACGATCTTGAATAACATCTACACGGTCTGGAGTCACTGTCTCAACAGACGAGATAACATAAGTATAGATTTTTTCTTTGTCCGTGATGTAGATCTTCATTCCTGCCTTGGCTTTCTCTAATGGTGAGAATAACATGGCATTTGCTCCAGTTAAGCCAAATACATGGTGACTAGCAAGAGAATAATTGCCTTGTCCCATGACTTGGTTTTCCTTCATGGTCCCTGCTCCGTAGTAAAGGGCTACATTTTCAAGTCCCTTAAAGATCGGAAGGTTCATGTTTAATTCAGGAATCGAAATCCCCCCAATTACTGGTAGCTTTTGAGCTTGCCATTGGGCATTGATGACGGCTTCCGTCGAGAGTGACTGGACATGTTGGAAATCAAAGCTCGTCTTCACTTCTTTATTCTTGTCAATGGTTTTTTTATCGACCTTGCTAACCTGATATTGGTTGGTATGCCAAACCATAATCATGTTTCGGATCGGAGCATTGAAAATCAAGAGAAGCGAGAGAATAATCAAAAGTGTTGCAACGATGTTGATAAGAGTATTGCGTAAACTCTTTTTCTTTTTTCTTTTGCGTGACATGCTGTCCCCTTATCTATTCGTTTTCTTCCACTACTTCTTCATCTTTTTCATCGGGCTGGACTGTTGTAAAGGTCACAATTTTCGCATCCTGATCCAGTCTCATGACTTTCACACCCTGAGTTGAACGACCCGTTTGAGAGATATTACCAACACTTGTGCGGATCATGACTCCGGTATCGGTAATGATCATCAGATCTTCATCCCCTTTAACGGTTAAAAGACCAGCTAAGGGACCATTTTTCTCTGTAATATTGGCGGTTTTGATACCTTTACCACCACGGCCTTTTGTTGGGTATTCGCTAGCCAATGTCCGCTTACCATATCCTTTTTCCGTGATGATCAATACTTCATCTTGGTCCGTAACGACACTAGCCCCAACAACCTTGTCTCCTTCACGGAGATTCACACCACGTACACCTGTGGCAGAACGACCCATATTCCGGACTACAGCCTCATTAAAGCGGACAGAATAACCATACTTGGTACCGATAATGACGTCAGTATTGCCGTCTGTAAGAAAGACATTGATCAATTCATCCTCATCACGCAGATTCAAAGCTTTGAGACCGTTCTGACGAATATTTGAAAATTCAGCTACATTGGTCCTCTTGACCAAACCTTGTCGCGTCGTAAAGAAAAGATAGGCTTCGTCACTGCGATCTTGCTCCACATTAATAATGGTTTGAATCGATTCACCTTCGTCCAATTTTAAGAGGTTGACGATTGGCAATCCTTTGGCTGTCCGGCCATATTCTGGAATCTCATAACCTTTCAGACGATAGACACGCCCCTTATTGGTAAAGAAGAGCAAATGATCATGAGTGCTCGTAGATACTAGTTCACGGACAAAATCATCATCTTTGACACCAGTTCCTTGAACCCCACGTCCACCACGTTTTTGAGCAGTGAATTCTGCTTGGTCCAAACGTTTGATGTAACCTTTATTAGAAAGGGTGATCAAGACATCTGTTTCTTCGATCAAGTCCTCATCTTCAAGAGAAAGGACTTCTCCGATCATCAACTCAGTTCGGCGAGCATCGCCAAACTTGCGTTTGACTTCTTCCAATTCTTCCTTGATGATGGTAGCTACACGTTCTGGTTTCGCCAAAATATCAGCCAAATCAGCAATCAAGGCAACCAAATCATCGTATTCACTTTGGATCTTGT
>JAPJPE010000155.1 GCA_030825825.1 Streptococcus sp.
GGTTGGACTTTCTTATCTGGATAAATGTAGTTGATGGCATTGTTTACGGCTGTTGGAGCTTCCCCCAGACCTGTAGCGATGAGATCAATCTTTCCTTCGTAGAAGCAGCAGTCTCCACAGGCATAAATTCCAGGAAGGCTGGTTTCTTGTTTTTGGTTCACCTTGATTTTATGGCGTTGCAATTCTACACCCCATTCTTTCAAGTTTCCGATTGAAGATTTAAAGCCATAGTTGACAAATAAGTGATCAATCGGGATAAGTTCGGTTTCATCGGATTTGACTTTTGTGATTTCAAGGTGTGTGGCATGACCATTTTCTCCAATCAAGTGGCTAGGAACAAATGGTGTTTTGATGCTGACAGAAGATTGTTTGAGTTCTTCTACGCTATGTTCCAAGGCACGGAAGTTGTCCCGACGGTGAACGATTGTAGTTGGAGCAATCTTGTCAAAAGCAAGAGCCCAGTCCACAGCAGAGTCCCCCCCACCAAGGACGGTCACCTGCTGTCCTTCATATTGTTGGATATTTGATACGTGGTAGTGGACGTTATCAAAGTCTTCAGCCCCCTCGATCTCAAGAGCACGTGGTTTAAAGGCACCGCCACCCATGGCAATGATGACTGCTTTAGACTGATGAACCTGGCGAGAAGTAGTGATAGTGAAGAGGTCACCCACTTTTTGAATATCCTCTACAGTTTCATTGAGGAAGATCGGTGTATTAAATCGTTTGACTTGCTCGATCAAGCGGTTGCTCAATTCTTCACCTGTCAAATTGGTAAATCCGGGTACATCGAGGATACTTTTTTCTGGATAGAGAATGGCTGGTTGCCCTCCAAGTTGAGGCAAGGAATCAATCAGTTTGACTTTAACTTGGCGCATATTGCCATAAAAAGCAGCAAACAGACCAACTGGTCCGCCCCCAACAATCGTAATATCATAAATTTCTGACATGGTATCTCCTTCAGGGTTTTCTATGTTTCCATTGTATCATAAAATGGGAAGAATGAAAAAGTTGGAAAAAGAAATGACATGAAGGCTAGGAGGGCTAGAAAAGTTTCAAAAGATCTTGACAGCGTCCTTAAAGTGTGATAAAATGATTAAGATTTTAGGCTTGAAGGGAGTGAAAAATATGTCAAAAACAGTAGTACGTAAGAATGAATCTCTTGACGATGCTCTTCGTCGTTTCAAACGTGCGGTTACTAAAGCTGGTACTCTTCAAGAAACACGCAAACGTGAATTCTATGAAAAACCTTCTGTAAAACGTAAACGTAAATCAGAAGCAGCTCGTAAACGTAAAAAATTCTAATTGAATACAAGAACAGACTTCGGTCTGTTTTTTGTTTTCTCTAGAAAAATCGAAGACAAAAAAAGCCGACCTTCAAATTAGAAGATCGGGTCTTTTTGTTTAATTATTTGTTTGCAAGCAAGTCGCGGATTTCAGCAAGCAACTCTTCTTGAGTAGGAGCAGCAACTTCTTCTTCAGTAGCTTCTTCCTTTTTACCAAGGTTTTGAGCTTTTTCAGCAGCTTTCACTACGAAGAAAAGAACAGTACCAACAACAAGGAAGTTGATCACAGCGCTCAAGAAGCTACCGTATGCAACACCGTTCCAAGTCAATTCAGCAATCTTATCAACACCAGCAGCTTTCATAGCTGGTTTCAAAATAAGTGGAGTGATGATGTCGTTAACAAGTGATGTTACGATAGCTCCAAATGCAGCTCCGATAACGACTGCTACAGCAAGGTCAACAATATTCCCACGAAGGAGAAAAGCTTTCAAATCTTTTAACATATCCTAAATATGTCCTTTCATAATAATTTTTTACTATGATAGTATAACGGAAAAATATTCGACTGACAAGGAATATGCCTCATTTTTTAAAATTAGTGATAAAGGTTGAAAATCTTTTCTTTTATGTGTGAAATCGGTAGGAAAAAATTTACTTTTACTAACTTTTAGTATAAAATATAAAGTGATAATCTATGGTAAAATGGAGGCACTGTTTATGGTTGATAAAGAGCTGATTGCAGAAATTAAAAACAGTGTAAACATTGTTGAAGTCATTGGAGAAGTTGTTTCTTTGACCAAGGCTGGCCGTAACTTTTTGGGCCTCTGTCCTTTTCATGGTGAAAAGACTCCTTCCTTTAATGTCGTTGAAGACAAGCAGTTTTACCATTGTTTCGGATGTGGTCGCTCTGGAGATGTCTTTAAGTTTATTGAGGACTACCGTGGAGTCGCCTTTATGGATGCGGTCCAGATCGTAGCGGAAAAGGCTGGCATTGCGCTTCAGTACCAGGCAAGACCTGCCCAATCAGCGTCTGTCAATCCAAACCAAGAACTTTATGAGATTCATCAGGAAGCTAGTAAGTTTTATCAGGCGATTTTGATGACGACAAAGATGGGAGAAGAAGCGCGAAATTATCTGCATGAACGTGGATTGACGGATGAGGTCATCCGACATTTTCAATTGGGCTTAGCCCCAGCAGAAGGGAATTATCTCTATCGAAATCTCTCTGAGAAGTTCTCTGAGAAAGTGATTACCGATTCGGGGTTATTCACAATCTCAGATGCTGGAACAGTTTTTGATGCCTTTCAGGATCGGATTATGTTTCCTTTGACGGATGATAGTGGACGTGTCATTGCTTTTTCTGGTAGACTGTGGAAACTAACGGATGATGGCAGTCATCAAGCCAAGTACAAGAATAGTCGAAGTACCCGTCTATTTAATAAGAGTTATGAACTTTATCATTTGGATCAAGCTAAGACGAGCGCCAAAAAGCAACATGAAATGTATATCATGGAAGGCTTTATGGATGTCATTGCGGCTTATCGAGCTGGGATTGAAAATGCAGTCGCCTCTATGGGGACAGCCTTGACACCAGAGCACGTCCAGCACCTGTCTCATTTTACCAAAAAGGTCATTTTGACCTATGATGGGGATAAGGCGGGACTTGAAGCAACCGCTAAGGCCTTGGATGTCTTGCAGGATCTGGAGTTGGAGATCGTCCGTATCCCTGATCAGATGGATCCCGATGAGTACCTCAAAAAGACCTCCCCAGAAGATCTAGCTTCCCTCTTGAAGAATTCGCGGATCAGTAAGGTTGAATTCTTGATGCACTACTGGAAACCCCAGTATATTGAGAACTT
>JAPJPE010000156.1 GCA_030825825.1 Streptococcus sp.
TGGGTTTCTTTTGTGTTGGTTTCATCTGAGGCTCCTTTCTTTAGTATTCTACGTCATTTCCGAGGATCTTGAATTGCGCAAAACTGATGATAGCAATCATCACCGCAAGGAAGACACCCATGGTGTTGGCATAACCATATTCAGAGAGTTTAAAGGCTTTTTCATAGAGGTAGTACATAAGGGTACTCGTTGAGTAGTTCGGACCACCGGATGTCAACAATTGGATCAAGGCGAAACATTGGAAAGAGTTAATGGTCGTAATGATCGCAATATAAAGGGTTGTTGGCAATAAGCTTGGCCATTTGATCTTCCAGAAAACTTGAAATTCTGTCGCACCATCCACACGCGCGGCTTCTACGAGGGAATTATCAATATTTCCCATAGCAGCGATGTAGAGGATGATCGGTTGACCAACTGAAGTGGTCAACAAAATAATGATGATGGCCATCAAAGCCCAGTGTTTGTCCCCCAACCAAGAAATGTTTTGGTTGATGACATGTCCAGATTTCAATACAAAGTTCAAAATCCCTGATAGCGGATCATAGATCCATTTCCACACAACCGTTACCGCTACACTCCCTGTAACAACTGGAAGAAAGAAGACGAAACGATAGAAGGAACGCGCAATGGCATTTTGATGATAGGTCTGAGAAGCCACAAACAAGGAGAACAATACTACGATTGGAACGGATCCGATAACGATGATGACGGTATTGATCAAGGACTTGATAAAGACCTTATCCGCAAACATGCGGGAGTAATTTTCAAGACCAACAAATTTGAAGGAGGTCATCGAGTAGTTGAAGAAACTAGTGACAAACCCCATAATCATTGGTGCTAATACAAAGACAATAAAGAAGATTAAAATGGGTGCTAAGAATGCGTAGGAAACCAGCGTCTCCCTCATTCGGATTTTGTTTACCTTCACAATAAGGCACCTCCTGATGTTCTTTTTCTATTTTTTCCTTGATTCCTATGTGGAACGGATAGCACTGCCCTTTCCTACATATGATAATTAGGAGAGCGAAAACACGAAGGCCCCCTCTTTCAATCTACACATGGAGATAAGAAATCGAGGGGGCATATGCTTTCTTATTTCTATGAAAGAATCATTTGAGTTTCATAGATGATCTATTTTTTCTTGATCGTTTCGTTTGCTTTTTCAGTAAAGGTCTTCAAAGCTGGTTCTGCTTTTTCATCCCCGTTTGAAACAGATTGCAACATTGGGAACCATAGGGTCCGCATTTCTGCAAAACCGTTGATCGTGTTGTAGTATGGTGAGTAGTATTTTGTCCAAGTGCTGATGGTTTCCATCCGTTTGTCATCATACAACTTACCAAATGAACTACGAACTGGGAAGGCTCCTGTACGCACAACATCTTTTGGACCCCATTCTTTGTCGTCTGCGATGAACTGTACAAATTTCTTAGCAGCAGCAATTTTCTTTTCATCTTTATTATTGAAGACTGCAAATCCATTTACAAGGTATTCCAATTTTGGCTTGCCTGAGTCAGATGGGAATGGCACTTCTACTACTTCAACCTTACTTGCATCCAACAATTTAGCTTGGATACCGTTTTGTGAAGGCGCCCACAAGATGGTGTAAGAAGTTTGACCATTTGCAAAGTTTTGGATATCTGCTCCACCATCAAATTGAGAACCATTCATCATCAAGCCGTCATCGATCCATTTAGAAGCTTTTTCCAAACCTTTGACGAATTTCGCATCATCAGTTGTATACTTGGTTACTTTTTCATCAGTAACAGAACCGCCATAAAGGTTGGCAATGAAGGCACGAGTTCCTTGGTCTCCACCTTGACCATTACTGAAGAGTGATCCTGGTGTGTAGCCTTTGTCTTTCAAAGCTTTCAAGACTTTTTCAAAGTCGTCTGTTGTCCAGCCTTCTTTGACAAGATCCAACACGCCTGCATCTTTGAGCATCTTCTTATTCATCGCCATGTAGAATGGTGCTGAACTAATTGGATACATGTAAGCTGTGTCGCCTGCCTTGCTGGCTTGAATGATATTTTCATTATTGACATCTTTGACAAAATCTTCGGTAAAGAGATCGTTCAAATCAGCCAATTTTCCATTTTTACCATACTGAATGATCCGTCCAGGTGCATCAAAGAGTACATCCGGAGCAGTTCCTGCTTCAATAGCCGTTGTGATCTTTTCAGGACCTGACTTGAAGTCAATCGTTTCCAAATTCACGTGGATATCTGGATTCGCTTTTTCAAAAGCTGCAATAATTGATTTTTCGTAGGTTCCGACACCATCATCTGCTTTTTCTTGAGTAAAGACTGGGAATGCCCACCAGGTAATTTCTGTTTTACCAGAATTTCCTCCAGAAGATTCTGATTTTGATCCTCCGCCAGAGCCACAAGCTGCGAGTGCTAGAAGAGCTGCACCAGCTACCAACGAGCACAATACTTTTTTCATTTTCATGTGATTTCTCCTCACGATTTGCGGTAAGATTACTCTTACAAGGGGTTATCCTCAATGAGGACGCCTATTCTTGTTCATGTTTCAGATTCGACTACTCTCTATTCGGTCTCCTCCTCCTTCAATCTACTGTTTTGTTTTCTCATTTTAAGGCTGCGACGAAGCGCTCTGTAATCTCTTTTGGTCGGGTAATGGCACCACCTACGACGATACCACGAACACCGAGATCATGGATTTTCTTGGCCTGATCAGGGTAGTGGATCTTGCCTTCTGCGATGACATCTACTCCTGCTTGGCAGAGACTATGGATCAGTTCAAAATCTGGGCCATCAACCTTTGGGCTGTAGTCCGTATAGCCCGAAAGGGTCGTTCCGACAAAGTCCACTCCCGCTTCGACAGCTGTCAATCCTTCTTCCAGAGTAGAGGTATCAGCCATCAAGAGTTGGTCTGGATATTTCTCTTTGACTTGATGGATAAAGTCACTAATCGAAAGACCATCATGACGGGGACGTTTGGTACAATCAAGAGCAATGACTGCGATATCCAAAGCTGCCAGCTCATCGACTTCTTTCATAGTAGCCGTGATAAAGGGTTCTTCAGGTGGGTAATCACGTTTGATAATCCCAATAATTGGTAACTTGGTCACTTCCTTGATTTCCTTGATATCCCGGACACTATTGGCTCGGA
>JAPJPE010000157.1 GCA_030825825.1 Streptococcus sp.
TACTATCGTCTGGAAGAAGCTTATGAATCAGGAGAGAAAGAGGAGATCGAGCGTTACCGCAAGGCCCTTCTTGCTAGTATCAAGCGTTTTGCCAAAGATATCCAACAAAAATACCTCTTTCCACCAGCGACAACTAATTTTGGAATTCTCTTTTTGCCAACCGAAGGCCTTTATTCGGAAGTCGTTCGCAATCCAGAATTCTTCGATCGCTTGCGTCGGGAAGAACAAATTTTAGTAGCTGGTCCAAGCACGCTATCTGCCCTTTTGAACTCCTTGTCTGTCGGCTTTAAAACGCTCAATATTCAAAAAAGTGCAGACGATATCAGTAAAGTGTTGGGATCGGTCAAATCAGAATTCCATAAATTTGGAGGGATTCTCGCCAAGACCCAGCGTCATTTAAAGAATGCTTCCAATAATATTGATGATTTGCTAACCAGACGGACCAGTGCCATCGAGCGGACGCTCCGCCAAATCGAAAGCGATGAAGACCTGCTGGGACTAGATGTATATATAGAAGATGGAGAAGATGATGGTCAAAATTAACCAAATGAAAAAAGATGAATTGTTCGAAGGATTCTATTTGATCAAGTCAGCAGAAGTGCGTCAAACGCGGGCTGGGAAGAACTATCTAGCCTTTGTATTTCAGGATGAGACGGGCACGATTGAAGGTAAATTATGGGATGCTCAACCCCACAATGTAGAGAGCTTTATAGCTGGGCGCGTGGTCCATATGTCAGGACGTCGGGAGGTTTACAATAATACTCCGCAAGTCAATCAGCTGAACATGCGCTTGCCACAAGCAGGTGAGCCTAACAATCCAGCAGACTTCAAAGAAAAACCACCAGTAGATCCTAAGGAATTGCATGAATACCTATCAAACATGATTTTCAAAATTGAAAATCCAGTCTGGCAACGGATTGTCCGTGCCCTCTATGGGAAATATGAGAAGGAGTTTTATAGCTATCCAGCTGCTAAGACCAACCACCATGCCTTTGAAGCAGGCCTTGCTTATCATACGGCGACCATGGTCCGCTTGGCAGATAGTATCGGTGATATTTATCCTCAGTTGAATAAGAGCTTGCTCTTTGCGGGGATTATGTTGCACGACTTGGCTAAAGTGATCGAGTTGACGGGACCTGAAAATACAGAATACACTGTTCGGGGCAATCTCATTGGCCATATTGCGCTGATTGATGAAGAAATCACCAAGGTCTTACAAGACTTAAAAATTGATGACCAAAAAGAAGAAGTGATCGTCCTTCGCCATGTGATCTTGAGTCACCATGGCTTGCTCGAATACGGTAGTCCTGTTCGTCCAAAGATCATGGAAGCAGAGATTATTCATATGATCGATAATTTGGATGCAGAAATGATGATGATGACGACAGCTCTTGGTTTAATTGGGCCTGGCGAGATGACCAATAAAATCTTCGCTATGGAAAACCGATCTTTCTATAAACCGAATATCGATCAGTAAAAACAGAGATAAATACGGAAACTATTCCAAAAAAAAGAAAAAAATTAGGGAAAAACGGCCTTCTGTAAATCAGAATGTTCGTTTTTTTCGCTTCTTATGGTATAATGATAGAAAAAACTACATGGTGAGAAAATGAAATTAAGAAGAAGTGAACGGATGGTCGTGATTTCTAATTACTTGATCAACCATCCCTATGAATTGACTAGCCTCAATACTTTTGCGGAAAAGTATGAGTCTGCGAAGTCTTCCATCTCAGAAGATATCGTGATTATTAAGCGGGCTTTTGAAGAGATGGAAATTGGAAATATTGAGACCATCACAGGAGCTGGAGGAGGCGTGATCTTTACGCCGTCTATCTCAGATCAAGAATCCAAAGAAATCGTTGAGGATCTTTGCAAGCAACTATCTGAAAGTAACCGTATCCTTCCTGGTGGCTACATTTACTTATCTGATCTTTTGAGCAATCCAAAGATTTTGAATCGTATTGGCCGCATCATTGCCAAAGCCTTCCGGGATAAGAAGATTGATGCTGTCATGACCGTAGCGACCAAGGGAGTTCCTCTAGCCAATGCAGTAGCCAATGTCTTGAATGTTCCTTTTGTTATTGTCCGTCGTGATTTGAAAATCACAGAAGGGTCCACCGTTAGTGTCAACTATGTTTCAGGCTCAAGTGGGGATCGCATTGAGAAAATGTTCCTTTCAAAACGTAGCCTAAAAGCAGGAAGCCGAGTCTTGATTGTTGATGACTTCCTTAAAGGTGGCGGAACGATTAACGGAATGGTCAGCCTTTTGTCTGAATTTGATTCAGAATTGGCAGGAGTAGCTGTCTTTGCAGATAATGCTGTAACCGACCGTGAGTTCTTTGAACACAAATCCTTATTGCGTGTGACCAACATCGATGTGAAAGAAAATAAATTGAGTGTCGAAGTTGGGAATATCTTTGATTAAGAGCAATTAAGGAGGATCAGAAAGTGAAAAGAATTTTAGATCGATTTGATAATAGTCCTTTGTGGATTCGTTTGGTGACAGTTCTGTCTCTATCCTTTATTTTGGTAGCTGGCTTGTATACCGTTAAAAAGAATACGGCTGCCCAGGTAACGACAGAAATTCAACCTGCTAAAAAAACAGGTTCCCTTCCAGTGAAAAAGGAAACAAAGGAAGAAAAAGAAAAGAAGGAAGAAAAGAAAAATACAGAAGCTGCTGAAAAAGCAGTCGTTCAAATGGAAACGACTCCGAGTCAAGATTCTGTGAACGCTGCCCAAGCTGCTGTGAAGAAAGTAAAAGATGCGACTCAAAAGGAAACGCTTGAAGCTCGTATTCAATACATTGCTAACTATTATGGACTGGCCTATGAGAGTGATACTGCGACAACGCAGCAGACTCAAACAGACGCTAATGCCAACGCAAACGCTAATGCCAATGCTGGAGTAGCTGGAGCTAATGCGACAGTTCAATCACAACAGCAACAACAGTATGCTCCGGCTGCAGATGCAGGGGCAGAAGAACCTGCTCAAGCTGGTCAATAATGAACTTTTTCGACTTCTTTAAAAAATAAAAAAACATCTTGCAATCAAAGTGCCGTCATGTTATAATAATAGACGGTACTTTTTACTTTTGGTCTCTCAAGAGTGTACAGGGACGTGCT
>JAPJPE010000158.1 GCA_030825825.1 Streptococcus sp.
TAGTCATAGGATTCTCCTTTTATTGAAGTCGTTGAACACGTTTTAATTTACGTGTTGGGTCCCATTGGTAATCGATAAATTGAATACTTGGGAGGATGAATTGTTTTTGTTGAGCCAAGAGTTCAAATTGGGCAAAGATCGCTTTCTCAATAAAGTCGGAACGATGACTCAAGGCGATGGTAATAGATCCATCTGTCAACTGAGTCACTTGATAGTCCTGAATATTTTCAACGAATAAAATGCACCGGCGAATAAAATCTGGATAGATGGTTTGGCTGTTTCCATCAACTTTTTTGAAATAGAAGATATCGTCCGATCGTCCTTCGATTTTCGCAATTTGAGTAAAAACGGATCCACAAGGACAGGGAGACTTTTCTTCTACTAAAATATCATTAAGTCGGTAGCGATAGATGGGTTGACTCGTTCGTTTAAAATCAGTAATAATCGGATAAAAGCGACTATCATCCAGATACTCTTTTTCGACATACAAAATATCTTCGTTGAGGTGAAGATTACCTTCTGAACAAGTACAAGCTAAAAACCCTTCTGTCGCTTGGTAGACCTGATCAACCTTTTCTAGTTGAAAGGCTTCAGCGATGGTCTGAGCATCTCTATCTTCTAGGATCTCTGCGACAGAGACAACCTTGACAGGGTGAAGAGCAAGTTGCTGATTAGTGACATAGTTAGCTAACTCAATCAAGGTGGAAGCTGGCGCCACTACAATGGTTGGTTGATAGTTTTTGAGACGCTCTAAATGCTCCTTACTATCCTTGAAGATATCAAAATACTCTAATCGAATAAGGGACGAATTAATGGTTTGATAGAGTTCGTTATCAGCACGTAAGAAAAAAGCAATGCGATGACCAAACAGGTTTCCTTTTGGCAACATCTTAGCTAAGATTGCTGCAGCCCACATACTTCTTTCTTTTTCTGTGGTGACAAAGACCCCTCGGTGACCGGAGGTTCCAGAGGACAAGCCTACTGCTACTTCTCCATTCATTTCGGTAAAATCTCGTGTTTGTTCTCCACGTATGGCCATCTCTAATGCCTGATCTCGATCCACGCCCAGGGTATTAAGTTCATTGAAATGCGTCATCATGAAATTCTTATCCATAGTCCCAAAGGATTCAGGAGAATGGCTTTGAAAATAGGGTGAGTGAGAAGTGATAAAAGCATGGTAGCGAGCCAATTGCTTTTTTTGGTACTTTTCTAAGGTTTCCTTTGAACGGAATCGATGGCACCATCTCGTTTCAATAAAGGTTTTCAGAAAGACTGTTTTTTTCATTTAAAATCCTTTCAATCCGTTCTTGCGGGTCGTGGCTGACAACAACTTGAATGCCTTCTTGTAATAATTTCTCTAGCAAATCTGCCCCCTGGAGATAGGCTTTCTTATTGTCCTGTACAAAGGAAGGAATGAGACGCATTTTTCGTGTGTAAGGCAAGAGATCCACTCCCCAGCATAGATCTGCACCTATATAGAGTTTCAGCTCATCCATATACAGACACCCCTGCCCTCTTGCATGCCCATCGATAGATGATACGAGAATACTCCCATCACCAAATAGGTCCGTAGTCGGGCGGTAAGGGAAAGCAGGATGCGTTTGATCTGCTTTGAGACAAGTCACACGATCTTTGAAATCAGCTGGAAGAAACTCTTTAAAAATCAGATCTTTGAATTTCGGCTTCTGGTACACTTCATAGACTTCCTGAGTTACAAAGAAATGAGCATTTGGAAAAAGTGCTGCTCCGCCGATATGATCAGGGTGCAAATGCGAAAGAAACACATAGGAAATGGCTGCTGGATCAATTCCACGCTCTTGCAATAAGTAGTCAATTTGGTCTTCCTTTTTCATCTGCATAGGTGTTGCTAGACGGTACCAGAAATACCGTGCTTTTTTCTTGATCTCATAATGATAGCCAGTATCGTACAAAATATAGCCTTTTTCACGATGATGAATCAAAAAGACACCTGCAGGAAATTGCATTTTTTCATTTGGAATTCCTTTAAATAAGAGACCAGAATGACTGCTACAATAGCCTGCTGGAAAATAATCAATGCGCTTGATCATGTTGGACATAGTTGTCAATCCCTTCTTCAATAGTCATTTTTGGATAGTAGCCAAGTTCGGTTTGGGCCTTTTGAATATCGAGGGTTTGGCTATATCGAAGGAGATAATAGGTATAACGAGTCAATGGAGGTTCGGCTTTCAGATGGAATAATCGATACACTCCTTCAAGGCTATAGGCCGCACCTGCTACAAGACCTGCTGGAATTTTCCGATAGCGAATCGGCTCTCCCAATCCCTTTAGTGTGGTTTCGATCAAATACTTAAAGGTCTTTGGTTCCCCATTTGTAATATTATAAACTTGTCCGTGAGCTTCTTTTGCTTCCAGAGCCAAGCGAATGGCTAGGGCAACATTTTCCACACAGGTCATATCCATGAGCTGCTCTCCCCCTCGAATCAAAGGAATTCCAATTTTTCGACTGAGACGTAAGACACGAGGCAAAATACTGGTATCCCCCACACCAAATAATCCTCTAGGACGCAAGATGATACTTGGCACATCTGGATAATCAGAAAAAAGTTTTTCAGACGCCAATTTACTTCGGATGTAATTGTTGAGGTGATTTTCTTTGGGAGCATCACTTTCCTTGATGTTTAGTTGGTCTTTGCCAGCTGCGTAAATACTAGGAGAAGAAACGTAAACCAAACGTTTTACCGCATATTCACGGCACAAGTCAAGGACATTTTGAGTACCAACTACATTCGCCTGATAGAAGGCCTTCCAAGGTCCCCAGGCAGTGGATAAAGCTCCAGCGTGAACCACAGCATCAACAGACTGAAAGGCTTGTCTTAATTCCTCAATAGCGCTCAAATCCCCTTTGATAAATTGGACGCGATCATTTTCCAGAGTCTTCCCAATTTTTTCATTTCGGCCAAAGGCTACAATGTTATAATCGTGAGCCAACAACTCATCGATCACATATTTTCCAAGGAAGCCAGTCGCACCTGTTACAAGTATTTTCATAGTTTCCCATCCGTTCCACGTCTTAATAATCGTTGAATCTCAAACTCCAAGGTATCCAACGGCTTGTAGGTTTTTGAAAGTTTGTTTAGTCT
>JAPJPE010000159.1 GCA_030825825.1 Streptococcus sp.
AGGTGGGACGACGAAATCGAATTCTAACGAATGACCGATTTCTGTCCCACTCTCACTTTTTTATTTCGGTTGATTTTCTACATAAGAAGCAATGACATCCGAAGTGTACTGGGCTGTACCAGCCCCAAACTTGTCGATGTTTCCCTTGAATTCTGGATTATAGACATAGCCTTTGCCAATATGGCCAAAAACCTCTATAGAGCAGTCAAATCCATAGGTTCGAATCGCGTCTAACAGTTTGGCTGCTTGATCTTGGTTTTCATTTGCTGATACGGGTAGACCATCTTTGAGATTTTGCGACAAAGTTTGAAAAACTTGGTTAAAGGCTCTTGTTGCCTCATCTTCTCGACCTTTTTGGCGTTCAAGCGCTTGGTTCATGACTTCTTGACCATACTTGTCTACCGCCTCTTGATGGTATTTTTGAGTATCTTGGTAGCTAAATCCAGTAAATTTTTCCTCAATTGTCATTTGTCTTTCTCCTTTTTGTTCTTGAATGGTTTTTTGCAAGGTGGAAATCAAGGTATCCAAACGTTTTCTTTCTTGAGTCAAATAATCTAACTGTTTGGTCAAATGGGGCAATAAGTTAGACTTTTCTTCGGCTAAGAGTTCTGCTATTTGGTCCAAGGAAAACCCTAGATACTTGTAATAGAGAATTACCTGTAAGCGTTCTAAATCTTCTTGGCTGTATGTTCGATAGCCATTTTTAGATTTCACAGGTACTAGAAGTCCTATCTTATCATAGTGGTGCAAGGTCTTGATAGAGACACCTGACAGCTCTGCAGCTTCTTTGATATGGAACATGATTTCCTCCTTACAAGGATAGTATAATCCCTCCCCTTAGGTCAGAGTCAAGGCTTAACATAAAAAAAGTTTTCAGATAAAAAGGCTTGAGTTGTTTCATAGCTTTTAACTCAAACCCCTTCTTTTTTATGGATGACTTACGATCAATTCTAAACCTTGCCCTTCCAAAGTCCAGGATTCAACATCGCTCGGCAAGATAAAGTGGCTTCCTTTTTGAATAGGATAATCCTTTCCATCTACCGTCAATTTACCTTCTCCGGCTAAGACGCTCAATAAGCTGTAATCAGCGGTCTTTTCAAAATCAGCTTTTCCAGTCAGTTCCCACTTATAAACGGTGAAGAAATCACTTGCAACCAAGGTGGTCATACGAAGATCATCGATTACAACTGTATCTGGATGGCTATTGGCAGGCTCACCGATGTTTAACACATCAATTGATTTTTCCAAGTGAAGTTCACGCAAGTTTCCTTGAGCATCCTTGCGGTCAAAATCATAAACCCGGTAGGTGGTGTCACTCGACTGTTGAGTTTCAAGAATCAAAATTCCAGAACCAATGGCGTGCATGGTCCCGCTTGGCACATAGAAGAAATCTCCAGCCTTGACAGGAACCTTTGTCAGCAAGGCATCCCAGTTCTTGTCCTCAATTTGCTGGCGGAGTTCTTCTTTTGACTTGGCATTGTGCCCATAGATAATCTCAGATCCTTCATCAGCCGCAATCACATACCAACACTCAGTTTTTCCAAGTTCTCCTTCATGCTCCATTGCATAGGTATCATCTGGGTGCACCTGTACACTGAGCCAATTGTTGGCATCCAAAATCTTTGTTAATAAAGGAAAGACAGGCTCTTTACGATTACCGAATAATTCCCGATGCTCTTGATAGAGCTGATCCAATCCCATTCCTTCGTATGGACCATTGGCTACTTTAGAAACCCCATGTGGATGGGCTGAAATCGCCCAAAATTCACCGACATGGTCGCTCGGAATTTCGTAACCAAATTCTTCTTTCAGACGAGTTCCTCCCCAAATTTTTTCCTGCATGACTGAATGTAAAAATAATGGTTGTCCCATAATATCCTCCTCGCATTTCATGTTTCTATTATACAAAAAAAAGAAAGTTTTTGAAAGCCCTTTCCATCATTTTCCTCTCTCGCCAGAAACTTCATTTTTGTGTATAATGAAAGGGATGACACTAAAAGAAAACATTATCCAACTGGCGCATTCTATTGGGATTTCAAAAATTGGCTTTACAACCGCTGATGACTTCGCTTATTTGGAAAAATCGCTCCGCTTGGCCGTTGAGGAAGGACGGAATTCTGGATTCGAGCATAAGAATATTGAAGAGCGCATCCAACCCAAATTAAGTCTCTCCTCCGCTAAGACCATCATCTCAATCGCTGTCGCCTACCCCCACAAACTCAAGCAGCAACCTCAAAAAACAGCCTATAAAAGAGGAAAATTCACACCCAACAGCTGGGGATTAGACTACCATTATGTCCTTCAAGACAAGCTCAACCGCTTAGCTGCTGGGATTGAAGAAATGACGCAAGATTTTGAATACAAGGGCATGGTCGATACTGGAGCACTGGTTGATACGGCTGTCGCCCAACGAGCAGGGATTGGCTTTATCGGAAAAAATGGCTTGGTCATTTCAAAAGAATACGGTTCTTACATGTTTCTGGGGGAATTGATTACCAATCTCGAAATTGAACCAGATCAGCCTGTCGACTATGGTTGTGGAGACTGTCGACGTTGTTTAGATGCATGCCCAACCTCCTGTTTAATCGGAGATGGCTCTATGAATGCCAAACGCTGTTTGTCCTTCCAAACTCAGGACAAGGGCATGATGGACCTAGAATTTCGCAAGAAAATCAAAACGGTCATCTATGGATGTGACATCTGTCAGATTAGCTGCCCTTATAACAAAGGGCTAGATAATCCCTTGGCAACAGAAATCGATCCTGATCTGGCTCATCCAGAGTTGATTCCTTTTATCGAGCTGTCCAACGGACAATTTAAGGAAAAATTCGGGAACGTTGCTGGAAGTTGGCGAGGCAAGAACATCCTCCAGCGCAATGCCATTATCGCACTAGCCAATGCCAATGACCGCTCGGCCATCCCTAAGCTCCTGAACATCATCGAAACTTCACAAAATCAGATCCATATTGCAACGGCTATCTGGTCCTTAGGGCAACTGCTTCGTGAAGTCACGCCGGACCTTGTTGAGCTCTTACGGAATATCAAACATCCGACCGATGCTATCATAGAAGAACGAACTGCTTTCTTTGAAAAATTCGG
>JAPJPE010000160.1 GCA_030825825.1 Streptococcus sp.
GGTTCTTCGTCATGGGAAGTGCTCTCTTACTTCTATGTATGGCTCTTGCAAGCTCAGTCTTAGCTTTCCTATTGGGACTCATGATCTTTTTCTTGTTCGGTTTTTCAAGCTTGGCTTATGCACAAGTTGGATTAATGGAAAAGATTTTCGCCCACTACCAAGAATAAAATGAATTCAATAGTGACAAAAGGAGAAAATATGTCAGATTTGAAAAAATATGAAGGAGTCATCCCTGCTTTTTATGCCTGCTATGATGACCAAGGGGAAATTAGCCCGGAGCGGGTGCGTGCTCTCGTAGAATATTTTATCGCGAAAGGTGTGCAGGGCTTGTATGTCAACGGATCCTCTGGCGAATGTATCTACCAGAGCGTGGCCGATCGCAAGCTGATCTTGGAAGAAGTGATGGCAGTAGCTAAAGGGAAATTGACCATTATCGCTCACGTAGCCTGCAACAACACCAAGGATAGCGTGGAATTGGCACGACATGCAGAAGAACTAGGAGTGGATGCCATTGCGGCCATTCCGCCGATCTATTTCCGCTTGCCAGAATACAGTGTGGCCCACTACTGGAATGAAATCAGTGCAGCTGCACCCCATACAGACTTTGTCATCTACAATATCCCGCAATTAGCAGGGGTAGCTTTGACACCGAGTCTTTACAAGGAAATGTTGAAAAATCCACGGGTGATTGGGGTGAAAAATTCTTCGATGCCTGTTCAGGACATTCAAACTTTTGCTTCTTTAGGAGGCGATAACCATATCGTCTTTAATGGTCCGGATGAACAATTCTTAGGTGGCCGTCTCATGGGAGCACATGCTGGTATCGGTGGCACCTATGGTGCGATGCCAGAGCTATTCTTGAAGCTCAATCAGCTAATTGCTGAGAAAGACTTAGAGACTGCGCGTGCCTTGCAGTTTGCCATCAATGACATTATCGGAGTCTTGACGTCTGCTCATGGCAATATGTATGCGGTCATCAAAGCGGTTTTGCGCATCAATGAAGGTTTGGACTTGGGATCTGTTCGATCCCCTTTGACGCCAGTAGTAGAAGCGGATCAAGAAGTGATTCAACGTGCTGCTCAACTCATTCAGGACACAAAAGCCAGATTCCTTTGATCAAAGGAGGTCTAGATGAATCCATATGTTGTAATTGATATCGGAGGGACCAGTATCAAGTATGGTCTAGCCGATGCAAAAGGGCAACTCCTAGAGACCCATGAAATGCCAACGGAGGCCCAAAAAGGAGGACCTCACATTCTTAACACAACAAAGGAAATTGTAGCCCGTTATTTGAAGAAGCATGCCTTGGCAGGGGTTGCGATTTCTTCGGCCGGGATGGTGGATCCTGATAAGGGAGAAATCTTTTATGCTGGGCCACAAATTCCCAACTATGCTGGAACTCAGTTTAAAAAGGAAATCGAAGAGACTTTTCAGATCCCTTGCGAGATTGAAAATGATGTTAACTGTGCCGGTCTTGCAGAAGTCACAACAGGTCATGCAAAAGGCTCGAACAATGCTGTTTGCTTGACGATTGGAACAGGGATCGGTGGTTGTCTCTTGCTTGATGGTCAGGTTTTTCATGGCTTTAGCAATTCAGCCTGTGAGGTTGGCTATCTTCATTTGCCAGACGGTGCCTTTCAGGACCTGGCTTCAACGACGGCTTTAGTCGAGTATGTGGCAGAACATCATGGTGATCCTGTGGAACAGTGGAATGGTCGCCGGATCTTCAAGCAGGCAACTGAAGGAGATAAAATCTGTATGGCTGGAATTGATCGGATGGTGACCTATCTTGGAAAAGGATTGGCTAATATCGTTTATGTGGTCAATCCGGAAGTCATCGTTCTTGGAGGGGGAATTATGGTTCAGGAAGCGATCCTGAAACCTAAAATCTATCAAGCTCTGTGTGCGGAACTGGTTCCTAGCCTAGCAGATAAGATCCGTTTAGAATTTGCTCACCATCAAAATGCTGCGGGTATGTTGGGGGCCTACTACCACTTTAGACAAAAACATGGAACATAAAACAAGTCGCACGGACGACTTGTTTTTGCTTCATCACAAAAAGCATGAAAGACGAAGAAAACCTTATCTTTCATGCTTTTTAAATAGGGAGACTATATTATGATTTTCGAGAACGTTGACTAGAAAGCTTTTTGTTTCCCCAGTAGCTATTAAAGACAATTTCCTTTTGTTCTCGGCTTTTATTAAGGAAATGAGCATAGATCAAATCGACCACGATGAGGAGTGGTAAAATCGCAGAGATACGATCGATATAGGTACTACTAGGAAGGGGTGCGGCTGGTAACACTTCTGTGAATCCTTGATGGATAGCAGCCGGGTTAGCAGTCAAAAGAACCGTTTTAGCCTCTTTTTCTTTCGCATTCAGCAGACTGTCTGTAATGGAGTTTGTGCCTCCTGACAATGAGAAACCGATGACTAAACAAGAGGAATCGAGAATACTGGTCGTCCAAGCAAAGCCGTCTTGGTCAGTCAGGGCTTCACAAACGACACCCAGTCGCATAAAGCGCAATTTCATTTCTCGAGCGACTAAACCGGAACTACCAATCCCGAAGAAATAGACTCGGTCCGCTTGATCGATTAGTTCAGCTACCCGATCTAATTGGGAATCTTTTACCAGACTTTCAGTGACGTTACTGATATGGTGGTAGCGTTGCAAGACGCTCAGCGTCAGTTCGTCATGCTCTTGCACTTGTTTTTGATTCTTTGTTTCCTCATTAAAATGATAGACAAACTCCCGATAGCCGGAAAAGCCACATTTTTGAGAGAAACGTGTTAAAGCTGCCTTTGAGACGTGGAGTAACTCCGTTACACGAGAAGAGGACAGAGAGTGCTGTCGTGCTTCAGATGATAAAAAATATTGGGCAATGTCGCGTTCCATATCTGTTAACTCAGCTTCATGGCTGGCGATAATGGCGCGTAAATCTTGATCTTGTTTCACAGCAATCCTCCTTTCTCACGAGATGAAATAACAGGATGCTCCTATAATATATTACACATTATAACATGGGTAACCGCTTTATTCAAGTAAAAGAAATCAAGAAATACTGAAACTAGGAACAGGAT
>JAPJPE010000161.1 GCA_030825825.1 Streptococcus sp.
CATATTCATTCCAATCGTTTGGAGCATTCCATTCATGTTAGCTATACTAGTTATAAACTGGCTAAAAAATTTGGCTGGGATGCTAAAAGTACGGCTCGGGGTGGCCTCTTGCATGACCTCTTTTACTATGATTGGCGTGAGACCAAGTTTACCAAGAGTCACGCCTGGATTCATCCACGCATTGCCGTGAGAAATGCGCGAAAGATTACAGATCTTAATGCTAAGGAAGAAGATATCATCATTAAACACATGTGGGGGGCTACCCTTGCTCCGCCTCGCTACAAAGAATCCTTCGTGGTGACCATGGTGGATAAATACTGGGCTGTTAAGGAAGCTTCAGAACCTTGGCGTAAAAAGATGGCCAAAAGGAGATTTTTTCATCGAAAAATGTTAAAATCTTAGTAAACAAATTTGAAAGGAACTTGTTTATATGTATAATGATTCAGTAATCCAAGAACAAAGTGGATTGAATGCTTTTTATAACAAAATCTATTCATTAGTAGGAATTGGTGTTGGGATTTCAGCCCTTGTGTCTGGCCTGATGATGACGGTCTTTCAAGACTTCTTCGTTCAAATCTTGACAACAGCACCAATGGTTTACTACGCAGCAGTTGTTGTAGAATTGATCTTGGTCTTTGTTGCCAGTGGGAAGGCTGTTAAAAATAGCCCGTCTGCTCTTCCGATCTTCTTGATCTACTCAGCTTTGAATGGCTTTACCTTGAGCTTTATCATTGCTCGCTACATGCAAGCGACGGTTTATAAGGCTTTCTTGGTCAGTGCTTTGATGTTTATTGTCATGGGAGCTATCGGACGCGTCGTGAAAAAAGACCTTTCTGGAATGGGGCGTGCCTTGATGGGAGTCTTGATTGGTGTGATCATCGCTTCTGTTGTGAACATGTTCTTGAGAAGTTCTGGCATGGATTACATCTTGAGTATTATCTCTGTCTTCCTCTTTGCAGGATTGACAGCTTGGGATAACCAAAAAATCCGCTATGTCTATGATCAAACCAATGGTCAACCTGCGACAGGCTGGGCAGTGGCCATGGCTTTGGAACTGTATCTTGACTTTATCAACCTCTTTATCAGCCTTCTTCGTATCTTCGGAAGAAACGACTAATCAAAGAGAGATTGAGCTGGGGCAATAGCCTCGGCTTTTTTTGTCTTCCGACTTGTGCTATACTTATAGTGACTACAGAATAGAAATGAGTACTTATGAAAACACCTTTTGTAACCCGTGAACAATTAGAAAGCCTGACCCAAGAATTTCCTACCCCTTTTCATCTCTATGATGAAGCAGGAATTCGTGAAACGGCTCGTGCCCTCCATCGAGCTTTTGCTTGGAATGAAGGATTTAAAGAATACTTTGCCATCAAGGCGACTCCGAACCCATCGATCCTAAAAATTTTGCAAGAAGAGGGCTGTGGAGTTGACACTGCCAGCTACGTTGAATTGTTAATGGCGGATAAGTTGGGCTTTAGTGGAAAAGAGATCATGTTTTCTTCTAACAACACGCCAGCTGATGAATTTGTCTATGCTCGTGAATTAGGGGCAACTATCAATCTGGACGCCTATGAAGACATTGCTTTCTTGAAGTCTGTGACCAGCATTCCCAAGGTCATTTCATGTCGCTATAATCCTGGTGGAGTCTTTGAACTGGGAACTGATATTATGGACAATCCGGAAGAAGCCAAGTTTGGAATGACCAAGGAGCAATTGATCCAAGCCTTTACCGAGTTGAAAGAACTGGGTGTGGAAGAGTTTGGCATTCACGCCTTGTTAGCTTCTAATACAGTATCCAACGATTACTATCCAGAGCTAGCGCGTCAACTTTTTGAATTAGCAGTAGAAGTTGTCGAGAAAACAGGTGTTCACTTGGGCTTCATCAACCTCTCCGGTGGAGTTGGGGTCAATTACAAGCCAGAGCAAGAACCAAATGATATTGCCATTATTGGGGAAGGCGTGCACCGCGTTTTTGATGAGATTCTCAAACCGGCAGGACTTGGCCATGTGAAAATCTATACCGAACTTGGTCGCTTTATGCTAGCTTCACACGGTCTTTTGGTAACCAGAGTGACGCATAAAAAGAAAACCTACCGGACCTATGTGGGTGTCGATGCTTCAGCTGTGAACCTTCTTAGACCGGCTATGTACGGTGCTTATCACCATATTACCAATATGGATCGTCCAGAGGAACCGACTGAAGTGGTCGATGTTGTGGGAAGTCTCTGTGAAAATAACGATAAATTTGCTAAACAACGAGAACTACCAGTGACGGAGATTGGAGATTTGCTCGTGATCCATGACACCGGAGCCCATGGATTTTCAATGGGGTATCAGTACAATGCTAAATTGCGTTCTGCAGAAGTTTTGCTTCAAGAAGATGGGCAGGCCCGTTTGATTCGTCGAGCAGAAAAACCAGAAGATTATCTTGCGACACTCTACGGCTTTGACATTGAAAAATAAGCGATTGTCTGATATAATGATAGTTATGTAAAAATAATGGATCGGAGAAAATTGTATGAATCTCTTTTTAGGAATTTTGTTGATTATTTTAGCTTTCTTTGGTGGGATGGTTGCAGGAATGTTCTTGCTTCGTCGTCAATTTGAAAAAGAATTTGCATCAAACCCACGTTTGAATGTTGAAGCAGTCCGCACACTTTTAGGTGCGAGTGGCCAACGTCCAAGCGAAGCAAAAGTTCAACAAGTCTATCGCCAAATTGTGACTCAACAAAAATCAGCAATGGCGAAAAACAAGAAAAAATAAGAGTGGGGCAATCTCACGATAATAAATGAGAGGGGCTTGGAGGAATTTCTTAGTCCCTCCTTTTGGAAGGAAGAGATATGGATAACCGACCGATTGGTTTTTTAGATTCTGGAGTAGGGGGCCTTACTGTTGTCCGCGAATTGCTCCGTCAGCTTCCTCACGAAGATGTCGTCTATATTGGAGATTCAGCGCGTGCACCTTATGGTCCTAGACCAGCAGACCAAATTCGCAAGTATACTTGGCAGATGGTGAACTTCCTTCTGACCAAAAATGTCAAGATGATTGT
>JAPJPE010000162.1 GCA_030825825.1 Streptococcus sp.
TCTCAAACTCCAAGGTATCCAACGGCTTGTAGGTTTTTGAAAGTTTGTTTAGTCTTTCTAACTTTTCCCAAGATTCTTTTTCTAATAGGGCATTAAAACCTGCTTGAATCTCTTCGGTGCGATTGCGATGAGCTTGAAAGGCAATTCCTGCTTCTACTCCTCGAATCGCATAGTCAAATTGGTCATAATCATGTGGCAAGATCAAGGCTGGTTTTTTAAATTCGATACACTGATAAAAGATTCCAGCTCCTCCATGGTGAATGACATAGTCCATCTGCGGAATATATTCTTTGTAAGGCAGATAAGAGACGAGCGTCACATTTGGTGCTACTTCTTCTTCAGAAAAGTCTTTTGCCCCATCTCCTAAGGTGACGAAAAAGTGACATTCTGGATGCTCTTTGGCCAACTGCTTGGTTTGTTCTAGCAAATTCTCCTTTGCCCAAGGCAACTGGGTTCCACATGTCACGAGTACCTTCGTCTTGTCCTCGTAAGAACTGATGTCTAAAGGATAATCTTCTGCTTTTTCAAGAGAAGTCCCCAAAGGGCCAAGCCAGGCATATTGATGAGGGAAGTGTGTTTTTAACTCTAGCTCCATCATACCAATTCCAAAGATGGCATAAGGAGAGTAGATGGTCTCCACTCCATTTTGATTGTACAACTTGAAATTGTAACGTTTTAAGCGTTTGCGTAAGAGGAAGGCGCCACAGTATTTTCCAATGCGTGTGAGTTTACGGCATAGTGCTTGGATCTTCTCTTCCTTCTTTGTGCGCGCGACTCCCATCCCTCCAAAGAAACAAGGAGGACCATAAGGAGTTTCGATTGCAAATTGGGTTGCCATGGTGGTGATCCAAGGAATTTCTAACTCTTCTGCCACAAAGCCTGCTGATAGAGTGATAAAATCAGCAATGACAATATCTGGACGATTGACGCGCCATTCCTCTAGCAATTGATCCGATACATGATTAATCAAATCCAGACTCTTAGACAATTGCCGATAAGCTGAAAAGAGATTGTGTTTCTTATCGTTATTCGCCGCACGTTCAAACTCTTCTACTTTGTCCTCTAGAATCGGAACGACCGTGAAGCCGAGACTTTCTGCGACAGCTTTTTTCTGAGGACCCGTGAAAACCCGGATCTCCATCGAAGGATCATCTAACAAGGGTTTAACGAGATTTAAAGTTGGGTACAGATGCCCACTCAAGGGAACAGCTACCACATCTATTTTAATTTTTTTCATTTTTTCCTGCCTTATATCTCTTATTAAGCTTTAAAACCTGCTTCTATCTATTAATTCGTAAAAAAAAATCAAAAATTGAAGAAAAAATAATAATTTTTTTAAATTTTTTTAAAATATTTCAATTTTGCCTTTACTATCACTATTTAGAAAGAATGTCTTCAACCTAAAAAAGCTCCCAAATGCCAAAGAGAGAAAGTCTCCCAAACATTTGAAGAGTTTTTTTATTACTGTGAATTGCGAGCTTAGTTATTTTCCAAATAAAATTCGAACCGCTCACCGACATACTGACTTTTTACATACTCAAAGGCCGTCCCATCTTCAAAATAGGAAACCTGTGTCAGACCTAAAATAGCCTGTCCTTTTGAAATCTGTAAATAGTCCGCAATCTTATCTTTGGCCAATCGCGCATAGATGGTCTGATGCGACTTTCCAATCTTATAGCCATGACGCTCCAAGGTTTGGAAGAAATGGCTGGTAACCTCTTCACGATTGAAATTCTTAATAAATTTCTCTGGAATAGAGGCCACTTCATAAACAACAGGGATCCCATCAGCATACCGGACCCGTTCCATCCGAATGATGGTCTCTGTCTTATCAATGCCCAATTTGTCCACTTCTTGGAGGCTAGGAATGGTTTTACGGTAAGAAATCACTTGGCTAGAAGGTTCCTTGCCTTGCGATTTCATAATTTCTGTAAAACTGGTTGTGCCTCGCATTTTTTCTTGGACGCGCGTGCTAGTGATAAATGTGCCACTTCCTACTCGTCTTTCAAGCACTCCTTCTTCAACCAGAAGGGTAATGGCCTGACGAAGCGTCATCCGACTCACTTGAAATTTCTCAGCTAGATCGCGTTCGCTGGGAAGACGCTCCCCGATTTTCCATATTTTTTGATCAATCTCAGACTTAATCTGATCATGAATTTGAATGTAAGCTGGAATCATAACCTTGCTCTTTCTCTGTGTTATCTCTATTGTAGCGTAAAATTCCTAATTCTTCAATCAGAGATTGGTAAAGACAAGGCTTTTGTGTTAGAATAGAGGAAAGTAAATTTCTTTAAGAAGGGGATAAGATGACAAACCTATCAACTGATTTGCATGATGTTGAAAAAATCATCGTGCTTGACTACGGTAGCCAATACAATCAGCTTATTTCACGTCGGATTCGTGAAATTGGAGTCTTCTCAGAGTTGAAGAGCCACAAGATTTCTGCTGATGAAGTTCGTGCAATCAATCCAGTTGGGATCGTTCTTTCAGGTGGACCAAACTCTGTATACGAGGAAGGTTCTTTTGATATCGATCCTGAAATTTTTGAACTCGGTATTCCAATCCTTGGAATCTGTTACGGGATGCAATTGTTAACCCATAAATTGGGTGGGAAGGTCGTTCCTGCAGGTGATGCTGGTAACCGCGAATATGGTCAATCTGAACTGACTTTGACAGAATCTTCTGCTCTTTTTGCCGGCACACCAGACAAACAATTGGTCTTGATGAGCCACGGGGATGCTGTTACAGAAATTCCGGCTGACTTTATCCGCACTGGTACTTCTGCTGACTGTCCATTTGCATCGATTGAAAATCCAGACAAGAAAATCTACGGAATCCAATTCCACCCTGAGGTTCGTCACTCTGTTCACGGTTATGACATCTTGCGTAACTTTGCCTTGAACATCTGTGGGGCTAAAGGTGACTGGACCATGGACAACTTCATTGACATGCAGATCAAAAAAATCCGTGAAACCGTCGGAGACAAACGTGTCCTTCTTGG
>JAPJPE010000163.1 GCA_030825825.1 Streptococcus sp.
CTTCATAAACGGTGAAAGGCTCCTCTAACAGATAGAGGAAGGTTGGATTCCAGTCCAAACGCCCCTGAATCCGCTTGATCGACTCTTGGATGATTTGATAGTGGTCAAAGGCAAAATCAGAAGCAACTAAGGCTTTCCCCTCTAGCAAACACTTGGACTTCTTGAAATCGACATCGAGAAAAACAACTTCCTTGGCATCGTCACCTGCATGGGCTAAATCTACTGCTTCTGCTGGCAGATAGACCAGATGAGCGATGGTAATGACCCAGCCTCTGGGGTCCCGCCCAGGGGTGGAAACCGTCATGAGCTGCTCCACCTTATTAACTGGAAGATCGAGACCGACTTCTTCTTTGACCTCCCGGATACAAGCATGGGTTGCATCTTCATCCTTGTTCACAAAGCCCCCCACCAAGGCTAGGCGGTGTTGATATGGGTGGGCCTTGCGGCGAATGGCTAAAAGCTTGAGCTGGCCTTCGACAAAACAGTAGGCCACCATGTCCGCTGTGACACTAGGGGTTTCATAAGTCGGTAAGTCTTGTTCCTTGTACCACTTGAGAAAGTCTGCTTCACTTGCGACCGTCTCAAAATACTCTTTCTCCGTCATTCCTGCTGGAATCAAGAGATTGGTCATTTAGGCCACCTCCTTCTTGAGGACTTTGGTCCATTGGTACCAGCCCTCTAGACTATTCAGCGTGTAGACCCAGTACATCCCTTGAATTTGAATACTCTGATCCCACCAGAGGAGTTTCATAATATTGACAAAGCCTTGCTTTTTCGCTTCTCGGTGGACATTTGTAAAGTCTTGGATAAAGGTTGTGAATTTTTCAGTGAGGTTGTTCATTAGGTGATTCATAAGCTGCTCCTTAGTCGGCTTGGTAAATGGCATCGATCACCTTCTTGGCTTCTTCGTAGTTGCCGAGGTAGTCTGATGCGAGGAAAGTAGTCGGAATGTTTCTTAGGTATTGCTGGCGCAATTGGTCCAGGTAATTTGAAAAGCTGGTGCGGATCTCTTCGTCAGCCATGGTCATATCTCGGAAACCATCATTGACATAAGAGCCGATCGGCTGTACAAAAAGGATCAAATCCCATTTTTCTTTGGACAGAATACTGACAAAGAGGTTGTCGAAGGTATCGGTCATGCTGGTATCCTGACCTTCGACTTCCATGTAGTAGTCGTAATAACCCTTGGTTACCAGGGAATTGGTATCTGCGATGACAAGGCCTCGATTGGCACCACTATCGATGAGCTTGGAGGTTTGATCATACTGTCCTAAGAGTAGGTAATAGTAATCTTTTGGTGTGAGTTCATCATCCCGCACATTGTTCTTGATCTGGTATTCACGGGCATACTCCAGACTAACAGGTGCATCGTAAAAGCGAGCCAAGTCCTTTGCAAGGGTCGTTTTCCCGTTGCTGGCGCTCCCCATGATCAAGACTTTTTTTGTGAACTGGCGACGGAAGGGCTGGGCAATGTATTTCCAGTATTTGCTTGGATTTTCCCGGATCATGGTAGCAGAGATCCCGAAGCGACGCTCTTCTAAATGAACTTCAAACCCTCTAGCTTCCAACTCTTCCTTGTAAGCTTTCTCCCCTACATAAAAGATCAACTCTTCTGTCTCTGTTTGATACTGGATGGTGTCTAGGGCTGTTTGTAACCAAGGCTCCCAGCCCAAGGGATAACGAGGAAGTTCTGTCTCATCTAACTTATAGACTTGGGTCAACTCATCATTAGAGAAGGCTTCGCGGATATAACGGAAGCGTTTTTGTAAGGTCAACCCGACTTCTTCGCCACGATCCCCTTCATAACCAGATACGATGACACGAACGCGATCACACTGACGCTTGGCCCGCTGGATTAGGTCAATATGCCCTTGATGAAGAGGAGCAAAGGTTCCAAATACCACAGCGATTCTTTCTTTATTCATACTGCCTCCTTTTTATAATTTTTTATAAATAAGTTTTCTTTATGTTTTTATTATATACTATATTTTCTGGATGTCAACACCTTTTTATAAAATAATATATTTTTCTTCAAAACAGCAAAAAAAGATTTGAAAAGATAAGATTTTCTTTTCAAATCTTTCGACTTTTATTCACGAGTGAGGGAGTGGCTGACACCGTCTTTCAGAACCGTCACACTGGATACAGAGCCATCTTTTCCAACTACGATATCTAGAGTCGCTGCAGATCCATCGCCTGCTGAGAGATTAGCATGGTAATGACCATCATCCAAGGTATAGTTATAAGCGCTGATACCATAGGCTACGGGTTGGCCCCCAGGAAGTTGGATGGTTACTTGACCGCCTTGGCCAATAGTGACTCCAGTGTCGCGTTTGTCAGACCAATTCCCAGCTGCTGCGGAGAAATCCCCTGCTGCTACAGAATAGACTCCCTTGTATTGGGCATTCTCCGTCGCAGAAGCTTGCTTCTTAGCCTGAGCATGACCGTCTTCTAGACTTGGCAATTTTGCTTTCGCTGGTGTTGCTGGAGTGGCTACTTCTTTTGTTTCTTTTGTTACGGGTGCTGCTGGTGTCGCTTCTTTAGCTGGAGCTGGTGTTTGACTAGCTGCAGCTTGGTTATTTTTGCTACCAACGGTATGACTTTCTTCTGATTTGCTATCAGAGGATGAAGAGGCAATTGGATCTTTACTAGTGATCACTTTTTTCTTAGAAGAAGAACTTGTTTGTTTAACCTGACTGGTCTTTGAACTGCTTGCTTCTGAAGTTTTTTCTTCTTTATTCCCGCCACAAGCTCCTAGGAAAAGACTAGCTGTCAAAGCTAGGGCTGCTAGGGAAATGATTTTTTTGTTTTTCATAACAGAACCTCTTTTTGTAACATTTGTAATATTTTGTAACATTATTGTAACACTGTTATATGAGGCTGTCAATAGTTTCTCAAATATTTTTCTAATTTGAAAGAAGTTTTAA
>JAPJPE010000164.1 GCA_030825825.1 Streptococcus sp.
AAGAAAGAGGGCGTAGTAAAAATTGAAATCGAAAACTTTGATACTCGCCTCTTCCGTTTAGAAAATTATATCAAACAAAAATATGGCTTAAAAGCTATCGAGATTATACCGAATCTAGTTGATGAACCTCGAGAAAGCCTTGAAAAGCGACTGGCGCAAGCAAGTGCGGTCATGCTTCGTAATTTGATTGAAGATGGAATGACAGTCGGATTTTCATGGGGCAAGTCTCTCAGATTAATGGTAGAACAAGTTGGAACGAAACGCTTGGATGGTGTACAGTTTTATCCCCTAGCTGGAGGTCCCAGTCATATTCATGCTCGCTACCATGTCAATACGCTGATCTACAGTATGGCGAGTAAATTTCATGGGGAATGTCATTTTATAAACGCGAGTGTCATTCAAGAAAATTCTGAGGTGACGGAAGGCATCTTATCTTCTAAGTATTTTGAGGATTTGAAAGCTAGTTGGCGTTGTTTGGATGTTGCGGCTGTAGGGATTGGTGGCTATGCAGATAGCAAGAATCCTCAGTGGTTTGATATGCTGACATCAAATGATTTTAAGAAATTGGAGTCAGAACATGCTGTAGGAGAAGTATGCTGTCGTTTCTTTGATCAAGAAGGTATCCCCGTTTATCCTGAATTACAGGAAAGAACAATATCTATCACATTGGAGGAATTGAGAGAGGTACCAAACACCATCTCTTTGGCCTACGGTGATCAGAAAGCAAAAGCACTTTTATCGGTTTTGAAAGCCAACTATATCAATCATTTAGTCACAGATGAAGCAACGATCTTAAAAGTCTTAGAATTAGATGGTGATCAGCAATTTACTAAAAAATAGGACAGCAGGAATGCAGTCCTTATTTTTTTGAGTCGAATAGCACAAATGTGCAAAAAACAAAAACAATAATCAAATGTTGTGATTTTTATTGACCGGCAAAAATATAAATGGTATATTGACAATAGAAAAAGCGCTTTCAGTAGATTGATAAAGGAGTGTAGTGCACATGGAAATAATTGTTGCAGACCAAATTATTATGGGATTGATTTTAAATGCGGGTGATGCTAAACAGCATATTTACCAAGCTTTATCATATGCTAAGGAGGGCGATTTTACATCTTCTGAAGACGAAATTGCGAAAGCAGATGCAGCATTGCTAGAAGCGCATAACTTGCAAACACAATTTTTAGCCCAGGAAGCAGGTGGGACAAAGACAGAGATTACAGCTTTGTTTGTGCACTCACAAGATCACTTAATGACTTCAATCACAGAGATTAACTTGATCAAAGAAATGATTGACTTACGTAAAGAACTTTCAGCGAAACAATAAGGAGGAAAAGAAGATGAAAATTGGATTGTTTTGTGCAGCAGGATTTTCAACAGGAATGTTGGTAAATAATATGAAGGTGGCGGCTAAGGAATTAGGGATTGATGCTGAAATCGATGCCTATTCTCAAGCGAAATTAGCAGATTTTGCTCCTGAAATCGATGTCGCTTTGTTGGGCCCTCAAGTAGCTTATACTTTGGATAAATCAAAAGCGATTTGTGAGGTAAACCATATTCCTATTGCTGTCATCCCTATGGCAGATTATGGGATGTTGGATGGTAAGAAAGTACTAAATCTAGCTCTAGAATTGCTAGGAGAAAAATAAGGAGGCTTCCCATGTCTAATTTTAATTCTCAGAAAATTATCGCTCCAATCATGCGTTTTGTAAACATGAAAGGAATTATTGCTCTTAAAGATGGGATGTTAGCGATCCTTCCATTAACGGTAGTTGGTAGTTTGTTTCTGATTATTGGACAATTACCATTTGAAGGCCTTAATCAGGCTATTGCTAGTGTATTTGGCGATACATGGACAGAGCCATTTATGCAAGTTTATTCAGGAACATTCGCCATCATGGGCTTAATTTCTTGCTTCTCCATTGGGTATTCTTATGCTAAAAACAGTGGAGTAGAACCCTTGCCAGCGGGAGTTTTGTCCCTGTCTTCATTCTTTATCTTGTTAAAATCTTCTTATGTACCAGCTAAGGGAGAACCGATTGGCGATGCCATTTCAAAAGTATGGTTTGGTGGTCAAGGGATTATCGGGGCCATTATTATTGGTCTGGTAGTTGGTGCAATTTATACTGTGTTTATCCAAAGACACATTGTTATAAAAATGCCAGAACAAGTACCTCAAGCCATTGCCAAACAATTTGAAGCGATGATTCCTGCTTTCGTGATTTTCTTACTATCAATGATTGTCTATATCGTATCAAAAGTAGTGACAAGTGGCGGTACTTTCATTGAAATGATCTATGATGTCATTCAGGTTCCTCTACAAGGTCTAACAGGATCACTTTACGGAGCGATTGGAATTGCCTTCTTTATTTCGTTCTTGTGGTGGTTTGGTGTGCACGGACAATCAGTTGTCAATGGTGTAGTAACAGCCTTACTACTTTCTAACCTGGATGCCAATAAATCAATGTTGGCAGCTGGGAAGCTATCCGTTGAAAATGGTGCTCACATTGTAACTCAACAATTCCTAGATAGTTTCCTTATTTTGTCTGGATCAGGTATAACCTTTGGTTTGGTTGTTGCTATGTTATTTGCTGCTAAGTCAAAACAATATAAGGCACTTGGGAAAGTTGCAGCTTTTCCTGCAATCTTCAATGTTAATGAACCCGTCGTATTTGGCTTCCCAATTGTAATGAACCCAGTGATGTTCCTTCCATTTATTATCGTTCCAATTTTAGCAGCGATAATTGTTTATACTTCAATTGCTATTGGGTTCATGCATCCATTCTCAGGTGTGACCCTTCCTTGGAGTACACCAGCCATTATTTCTGGATTTATGGTTGGAGGTTGGCAAG
>JAPJPE010000165.1 GCA_030825825.1 Streptococcus sp.
AAAATATGCTTTTGTCAACTACGCAGACCCAAGCCTAGACATCCAATGGGAAAACCTGGAAGAAGCAGAAGTCTCAGAAGCAGACAAGAATCACCCACTGCTCAAAGACGTCAAACCCCTAAAAGCAGAAGATTTGTAAAAACGAACCTTGCGTAGCAATATTGCGACTGCAAGGAGCGTTGTAAGATCGTTCCTGCCCTAGTGGAAACAAGAATGCCGTAGGGAATCTTGTAGGGAAATCCGGAGACTTCGGCTTCGGATTTAGCCATGAAACCGAAGGGTTGCTGGCGTCACTTACTAGCCAAAGGAACAATCAAAACTAAAAATTATTTGGAGAAAAAATGTCAGAATATAAACATATCATCGTAACCGGTGGAGCTGGTTTCATCGGTTCAAACTTCGTACACTATGTCTACAACAACCATCCAGACGTACATGTGACTGTCCTTGACAAACTCACTTACGCTGGTAACCGTGCCAATATCGAAGAAATCCTTGGAGATCGTGTCGAGTTGGTTGTGGGGGACATCGCTGATGCTGAATTAGTTGACAAATTGGCTGCCAAGGCTGATGCTATTGTTCACTATGCGGCTGAAAGCCACAATGACAACTCCCTCAAAGACCCATCTCCATTTATCTATACAAACTTTGTTGGAACTTACACACTCTTGGAAGCAGCTCGTAAATACGACATTCGTTTCCACCACGTGTCAACAGACGAAGTCTATGGAGACCTTCCATTGCGCGAAGATCTTCCTGGACATGGAGAAGGTCCTGGTGAAAAATTCACTGCTGAAACCAAATACAACCCATCATCACCTTATTCATCAACCAAGGCTGCTTCAGACTTGATCGTGAAGGCTTGGGTTCGTTCCTTTGGTGTTAAAGCAACGATTTCTAACTGTTCAAACAACTACGGGCCATACCAACACATCGAAAAATTCATCCCACGTCAAATCACCAATATCTTGTCTGGCATCAAGCCAAAACTTTATGGTGAAGGGAAGAACGTCCGTGACTGGATCCACACCAACGACCACTCAACTGGTGTTTGGGCTATCCTTACTAAAGGCCGTATCGGTGAAACTTACTTGATCGGTGCCGATGGTGAAAAGAACAACAAGGAAGTGCTTGAGTTGATCCTTGAAAAAATGGGTCAACCAAAAGATGCCTACGACCGTGTAACAGACCGTGCTGGTCACGATTTGCGTTACGCCATCGATTCAACCAAATTGCGTGAAGAATTGGGTTGGGAACCACAATTCACAAACTTCGAAGCAGGTTTGGAAGATACCATCAAGTGGTACACAGACCACCAAGACTGGTGGAAGGCTGAAAAAGAAGCTGTAGAAGCCAACTACGCGAAAACACAAAAAGTTTTGAAATAATGAAGAAGGTCCAAGTGGAACATCGCTTGGACTTTTTCTTTTTTTCTGAAAAACAGTGATTGCCCTTTCATGTATGGTATAATAGGATCAGTTTGAAAACAATCATCGATTAGGAGGAATAGATGAATCAAAAAGATTGGGTTGACTATTTTGAAGCACTCCATAACCGGAAGCCGAGTCTGCAAGAGTTTCAAAATGCACGAGCGAATGGCGAGTTTGTAGTGGAACGAAAAGAGACCGTTAATGAAGCACAAGTTCCATCAGCAGTTGCCTCACCAGAGAAGAGTGAGAAGGTTCAAATGGCGTCACAAGTTGAGTCAAGGCCTGAGGTTCCAGCTTTCAAACATTTTAGTGTGAAATGGAATAAGCAAACAAAATGGGTTCTATCAGGTGTGGGAATACTAGCCGTTATTGTACTGGCTTACTTCTTTTTCTTCCAACCGACTCCAAGTTTGGAAGGAATTTGGGTTGGACCTGCAGATTCAACAGCAGTAGTTTATGAATTAAATCAAGAAGAGCCACGATCTAATGGTAAGTATAAGATTGAAAAAGTTTATAAGGGGAAGGAAGCGAGTCAAGAGTTTCAGAAAGCTTTAAACCAGTTAAACTACTCCAAGCTGAAAACCTTAGCTGATGTTGATAGGAAATTTGACCTCCACACGAGGGAAGTTGTCATCATCAAAGACGAGCATGGGCTTGTTTATAATCTACTCCAAAGCAATGGGACCAATGTGATTTTAGCTAATGACTTGATGGATTTGGTGACCTATAGTGATCATTCAGAGAGCTTTAAGAAAAATACTATTTTTCACAAGACAGAAATTCCTAAAGTGTTAGTTGGGAAATGGAAAATTGAACGTTCTTATGACGATGAAACCAATTATCTTGAATTAAATGATCGTGGAATTCTTACTTATAGTGAATTTGATAGCAGCGAAGGTACGGCTTTTTATACCCTAGAAGAGCTCCAAAAGATGCCTTCAACTAAGTTTGATCAGGAAAAGACAGCTGACAAAGTGAAAGAGGTATATGAAGATCTTCAAGATGCGGTGGATTCTCAAGATTATCAGTTAAATAGTATGAAAGACGTGTACAAGCAACTAGGATCTGATTTTTATTATATCCCTGTAAATGGAGGAAAGACAGTTCTTGTTTTCACAGAAGACTATCACTTATTTGAAAAATTGGAAAAAGTGAACTAATTCAGAAGGACCGGAAGGTCCTTTTCTTTTATTTTCTGAAAATCACAAAATATACCATTGATTTGTGGTATACTATGATTAGTTTTTATGATGAATCAATAAGGGGGATATTATGAATCAAAACGATTGGGTTGAATACTTTGAAGCGGTCAATGGTCGCAAGCCAAGTATGCAAGAATTTCAAGAAGCGCGTGAAAAAGGGGAGTTTGTCGTAG
>JAPJPE010000166.1 GCA_030825825.1 Streptococcus sp.
TTTCCTTCCTCACTGACATCATAGACATGCAAACTGTCTGTTCCTAGGTCACACGTGATCAGGTACTGATCTGGCGTAAGGTTTGCATAGTGGGCATGCGGACTTGCTTGATTGGCGTGGGGACCACTTCCTTGGTGAGTGTCCTCATCAACAAAGGACAAACGCCCATCTGCCTCTATCTTGTATACAAGAACTTGCCCTTTGTGATAGTTGGCTCCATAGACTAGTTGACGGTTATCATCGACAGAGACATAGCAGAGTGGAGCCCCTTCTTCGACAACGTGATTGAGCGGCTGAAAATCGGCTGTAAAACTAGCGATTCCCCCTTTTCCATCTTCAGCTCCGACACTATAAAGATTGCCTTTTTTAGAAAAAGCGATATAGGTTGGATTGGGCTCAGCTACCACTAGTTCAAGATGGCTCAATGCGCCTGTTTCAGGATCGAATTGTGCCTTGTAAATTCCTTTGGATTCTTTTTTGGTATAGGTACCGAAATAAATGGTTTGAGACATAGGTCACCTCGTATGATTTGTTAGGTTTATTATATCAAAGGTCCTATTGGAAGGCAATTGCTAGTTGAAAAGGCGAGGGCCTTTCTTTCTTATTTTGCTAGTTTTTTCGTAACTTCAAGCTCAAAAAATGCTAAAATAGAAACAGATTGAAATGAAAAGGAGTTCTCTGTGGATAATAAAGAAAAACAGTTTAGTTTGTCCTGGTTTTTTAGATGGTTTTTAGACAACAAGGCCATTACCGTATTTTTAGTTACCTTGCTCTTGGGCTTGAACCTTTTGGTTTTGAGTAAAATCACCTTTATTTTTATTCCTATTTTTGAGTTTGCAGGAGCCGTCATGCTACCTGTCATTATTTCTGGTTTGCTCTATTACCTGCTTAACCCCATTGTTGACTTTCTTGAAAGAAAAGGACTCAAGCGGATTTTTGCGATTTCCTTCGTCTTTTTCTTGATTGCAGTGCTTTTAATTTGGGGTCTAGCTGTAGTGATTCCATCCGTTCAACGACAAGTGGTGAGTTTCTTTCATAACCTGCCAACTTATTTGGAAAAGGCCAATGCAACCATCGATGATTTTCTAGATAATCGCGTCTCCTCTGATATCAAACCCCAGTTAGATGAGATCACCAAGGAATTGTCTGCAAACATTACTTCTTGGGCCAGTTCGATCTCTGGGCGGGCTGTCAATTGGGTCAGCAACTTGATCGGAGTGGCTTCGCAAGTTATTGTTGCCTTGATCATCATGCCTTTTATTGTCTTTTATCTTCTGCGAGATGGAAAAAATTTAAAGGGCCACATTGTTCGCTTCTTACCGACTAAGATTCGTAAATCGGCTGAACAAGTTCTCTCAGATGTCAACACCCAACTCTCCAACTACGTTCGAGGGCAAATTACGGTAGCCATTGTCGTCGCCATTATGTTCATCATCTTCTTTAAGATCATTGGTTTGCGCTATGCGGTGACACTGGGGATCTCTGCGGGGATCTTGAATTTGATCCCTTACTTGGGTAGTTTTTTAGCCATGTTACCTGCCTTAGTATTGGGCTTGGTAGCAGGACCAGAGATGTTTATCAAGGTCTTGATTGTATTTGCAGTGGAGCAAACCATTGAAGGACGTTTTGTATCACCGTTGGTTTTGGGAAGCCAGTTAAATATCCATCCGATTACCATTTTATTTGTGCTCTTGACATCAGGATCTATGTTTGGAATCTGGGGAGTTTTCCTTGGAATTCCAGTCTATGCGTCTGCTAAGGTGGTCATCGGAGCTATCTTTGAATGGTATAAGGTCGTCAGTGGCTTGTATGAAGAACACAATGAAGTAGAAGAGGAAACACACAGTGAGTCATAGTCAACAAATGGTAGAAGCTCTCGATCGGCAAGAGCTAGAAGAGGCAGAAGTTCAATTTCAACAGGCCTTGTTAGAAGATAGTGAAGCACAATTATTGGATTTAGGTCAATATCTTGAAAGTATCGGTTTTTACCCTCAGGCAAAAGAGGTTTACGAACAGATTGCAGAAACCTATCCAGAAGTGTATTTGAGTTTGGCAACCATCCTTGCAGAGGAGGGGCAAACGGAAGAGGCCTTTGCTTATTTAGAGGAAATTGGTCCCGAGTCAAACTGGTATGTAGCCAGTCTCTTGGTCAAGGCAGATCTTTATCAGCTAGAAGGCCTCGCAGATGTGGCGCGTGAAAAATTAGTTGAAGCTGCTCATTTGTCTGATGATCCCATCATTCAATTAGGGCTAGCTGAGATTGATCTGGAATTGGAACGTTACCAAGAGGCTATCCAAGAGTATGCCCAGTTGGACAATCGGGAAATTTTGGAAGCGACAGGAATTTCCACCTATCAACGGATTGGTTTTGCCTATGCCAATCTTGGTAAGTTTGAAGCAGCTGTTCCCTTCTTAGAGAAAGCTCTGGAGATTGAGTTTGATGACCAGATTGCTTACGAATTAGCGACCCTATTGTCTGACCAAGAAGAATTCCAAAAAGCCCTGATCTACTACAAACAAATTGATACCTTGTCGCCTGATTTTGAGGGCTATGAGTATGGTTATGCTTTAGCTTTACAGGCTGAAAATGACCGTGAAAAAGCGCTTGAGATTGCTAAACAAGGGATCCAGAAGAATCCCTTTGATGCCCAATTGAAGCTCCTTGCTTCTCAGCTTTCTTATGAACTTCACCAGCCTGAACAGGCAGAAGCTTATCTGTTGGAAGCTAAAGAAGTGGCAGATGATCTCGAAGAGATTGCTCTTCGCCTCAC
>JAPJPE010000167.1 GCA_030825825.1 Streptococcus sp.
CAGGTCATTTACCGTGTAGAAGCACAGTTTTAGCATATTCCTTGCAATCATTGGGAAATCGTGCTATAATACACTAAATGAATAGAAAAGGAGAGGCGGGGAAATATCTTCGCCTCTTATCTATGAGGAGGTGGCAACCATCGCAACGATTGTTGACTTAGTAACAGAAGTGATTCAGCCAGCTATAAAGGAACCATTTGAATTGGTTGATGTTGAATATGGCAAAATGGGTGGTGACTACGTCTTAAGCATTTTCGTAGACAAACCAGAAGGAATCACACTGAATGATACAGCGGATTTGACAGAAATCATCAGTCCGCTATTGGATCAAATCAAACCAGACCCATTTCCAGAACAGTACTTTTTAGAAGTCACCAGTCCTGGCTTGGAGAGACCATTGAAAACCCAGGAAGCACTCGAGGGAGCTGTTGGTAAGTACGTCAATATCAGCTTGTACAAGGCTATAGAAAAGCAAAAGGTCTTTGAGGGGAACCTGGTAGGTTTTGAAGAGGATGTTTTGACCATTGAGTATATGGATAAAACACGAAAGAAAACAGTGGATATTCCTTATAACCTTGTGTCCAAAGCAAGGTTGGCTGTAAAATTGTAACAGAATGAAAGAAAGGATGCCTTTATAGAAGAGGCAAGAAAAACATGAGTAAAGAAATGCTAGAAGCCTTCCGCATTTTGGAAGAAGACAAAGGGATCAAAAAAGAAGATATCATCGAAGCAGTCACAGAATCATTGCGTTCAGCTTATCGCCGTCGTTATGGACAATCAGAAAGTGCAGCGATTGAATTCAATGAAAAAACTGGAGATTTCCGTGTTTATACGGTTCGTGAAGTAGTCGATGAAGTCTTTGATAGCCGTTTAGAAATTAGCTTGAAGGATGCCTTGGCCATTAGCTCTGCTTATGAGTTGGGTGACAAGATCAAGTTTGAAGAAGCACCAGCTGAATTTGGTCGCGTAGCAGCTCAATCTGCCAAACAAACCATCATGGAAAAAATGCGGAAGCAAACGCGCACCATAACCTATAATACTTATAAAGAACATGAAAATGAAATCATGAGTGGAACGGTGGAGCGCTTTGACAATCGTTTTATCTATGTCAATCTTGGTTCGATCGAAGCACAATTGTCTAAGCAAGACCAAATTCCAGGAGAAGTCTTCCAATCCCATGACCGGATCGAAGTTTTTGTTTACAAGGTAGAAGATAACCCTCGCGGTGTCAATGTCTTTGTTAGCCGGAGCCATCCTGAAATGATCAAACGTTTGATGGAACAAGAAATTCCTGAAGTTTATGATGGTACTGTTGAGATTATGAGTGTCGCACGTGAAGCTGGAGATCGAACAAAAGTTGCGGTTCGTAGCCATAATCCAAACGTAGACGCGATTGGGACGATCGTTGGTCGTGGTGGATCGAACATTAAAAAGATTACCAGCAAATTCCACCCAGCTCGATATGATCAAAAATTAGACCGTATGGTTCCGACAGAAGAGAATATCGATGTCATCGAGTGGGTTCCAGATCCAGCTGAATTTATCTACAATGCAATCGCTCCTGCAGAAGTGGACCAAGTTATTTTTGATGATGAAGATAGCAAACATGCTCTCGTTGTGGTCCCTGATAACAAATTATCTCTTGCCATCGGTCGTCGTGGTCAAAACGTTCGTTTAGCGGCTCATTTGACTGGTTACCGCATCGATATCAAATCTGCTAGTGAGTTTGAAGAAATGGAAGCAGCTCAAGAAACTTTTGAAGACCAAGTAGAAAGTGGCGAAGAGCAAGTCGATTAAGAGAGGGAGGGAAAATGGTAAAAACAAGAAAAATCCCTTTAAGAAAATCTGTCGTTTCAAATGAAATTATTGATAAGCGCGATTTGCTCCGGATTGTCAAAAATAAAGAAGGACAAGTCTTTATCGATCCAACTGGCAAAGCCAATGGTCGAGGTGCTTACATCAAGCTAGACAATGAAGAAGCGGCACTTGCTAAGAAAAAGAAAGTTTTCAATCGTAGCTTTAATATGGAAGTGGAAGAAGCTTTCTATGATGAATTGATCGCTTATGTAGATCATAAGGTGAAGAGAAGAGAGTTAGGCCTTGAATAAGCAAAAGATAAGTAATTTGTTAGGCTTGGCGCAAAGAGCAGGAAAACTCATTTCTGGAGAAGAACTCGTGATCAAAGCAATCCAGGAAGAAAAAGCAAAATTAGTTTTTCTGGCAAATGATGCAGCTAGTAACCTGACAAAAAAGGTGACAGATAAGGGTCACTATTATGAGGTTCAAGTATCTACCGTGTTTTCAACACTAGAATTAAGCACTGCAATTGGACGTGCCCGGAAGGTCGTCGCTGTTGTAGATGCTGGATTTTCAAAGAAAATGAGGTCTCTTATGGAATAGAAGAGGAGGACAGCAATTGTCTAAGAAAAGATTATACGAAATTGCCAAAGAATTGGGCAAGGAAAGTAAGGAAGTCGTCACTCGTGCGAAAGAATTAGGTTTTGACGTCAAGAGTCATGCATCTAGTGTCGATACTGATGTTGCTGAAAAGCTGATCAAGAGCTTTGCAGCGAAAAAAGAAACAGTCGAAAAGAAAGTAGCAGAAGTGGCTGCCAAGACAACGGCTGTCGCAGAGAAAAAAGAAGCAGCGCCTGTAAAGAAAGAAGAGGCAACTGAGACAAAATCAGTAACACCAGCTGCTAAACCAAAGAGTCGTAACTTTAAAGCGGAACGAGAAGCGCGTGCAAAAGA
>JAPJPE010000168.1 GCA_030825825.1 Streptococcus sp.
AGAAAGGAAATGAAGCGTGTTAAAAATTTATGATACCATGTCTCGTGATTTGCGAGAATTTGCCCCCATCGAGGAAGGGAAGGTCCGCATGTATGTTTGTGGGCCAACAGTTTACAACTATATCCACGTTGGGAATGCCCGTTCAACGGTAGCCTTTGACACGATTCGTCGCTACTTTGAGTATCGTGGCTACGAAGTTGCCTATATTTCCAACTTTACCGATGTGGATGATAAGATCATCAACCGTGCCAAGGAAGAAGGCATTACTCCTCAGGAAGTGGCGGATAAGTACATCGCGGCCTTTCGTGAAGATGTGACGGCTCTTGGTGTCAAGCCTGCAACCCGCCACCCTCGTGTGGTTGAGTTTATGGATGACATCATTCGCTTTGTTACCGACTTGATCGAAAAAGGCTATGCCTACGAGAGCCAAGGCGATGTCTATTTCCGTGTGGAAAAATCCCACAACTATGCTAAGTTAGCCAATAAAACTTTGGAAGATCTAGAGCTAGGCGCTTCTGGTCGGACAGATGAGGAAACAGCTCGCAAGGAAAATCCGGTGGATTTTGCCCTCTGGAAAGCTGCGAAACCGGGTGAAGTTTCTTGGGAAAGTCCTTGGGGACCTGGTCGTCCTGGCTGGCACATTGAGTGTTCGGTCATGTCAACGGGGATTTTAGGCGATACCATTGATATTCACGGTGGTGGAGCTGACCTTGAGTTTCCGCACCATACCAATGAAATTGCCCAGTCAGAGGCTAAAACTGGTCAAACCTTTGCCAACTACTGGATGCACAATGGCTTTGTCAATATTGATAATGTCAAGATGTCCAAGTCTTTGGGCAACTTTATCACTGTGCATGATGCACTCAAGACCATTGATGGCCAAGTGCTTCGCTTCTTCTTTGCAACCCAACACTACCGCAAGCCGATAAACTTCACAGAAAAAGCTGTGCGCGATGCGGAGACCAACCTTAAGTATTTGAAAAACACTTATGAGCAACCGTTCACAGGAGAAGTGGATTCACCAGACTTACAAAACTTTGTGGACAAGTTTATTGCGGCCATGGATGAAGATATCAATGCCGCAAACGGAATCACTGTCGTCTTTGAATTGGCCAAATGGATCAATTCAGGTCATTACAATCAAGACGTCAAGGATGCCTTGGCAAAGATGTTAGAAGTCTTTGGAGTGGTCTTTGTTGAAGAAGTTTTGGATGCGGATATTGAAGCCTTGATTGCTGAACGTCAGGAAGCGCGGGCTAAGAAAGATTTTGCGCGAGCAGATGCCATTCGCGATGAATTGGCTGCGCAAGGAATCAAGCTCTTGGATACAAAAGAAGGTGTAAGGTGGACACGTGATTGATGTCAATCTAATCAATGGGATCGCCCTAGCCTTTGAAGGGGATGCGGTCTATTCCATGTATATTCGCAGGCACCTAATTTTTCAAGGGATGACCAAGCCCAATAAGCTTCACCAGACTGCAACCCGCTATGTCTCTGCTAGAGCTCAGGCTAGCTTGATTGAAAGCATGCTGGAGCAAGAAATTCTGACAGAAAAAGAGTTGGAGATCTACAAGCGTGGTCGCAATACCAATAGCCATACCAAGGCCAAAAATGCGGATGTCGTGACTTATCGTATGTCGACAGGCTTTGAAGCCGTTATGGGCTATCTTCATATGACGGGGGAGCTCTCTCGTTTGGAAGAGCTGATTGACTGGTGTATCCAGCAAGTAGAAGAAGGAAGAAAGCAGTGAAAAATATCAAAGAGTGGTTTCCTCATGCAGAGGTGACGGATCAAGCCCATCCACCAGCTGGTTATGTAGCGATACCCCTTCAGGCTCATCAATGGCTGCTACTGAAGGAAGAAGAGTTAACCGAGCGAGAAAAACAATTGATTTCCTTGTTGGGCGGTGAAGAAGAGGTTGCCCCCAATCCTTGGTACCAATACCTGATCGATGGAAAGGGAGAAGCCCCTCAGGTCATCAAAAAAATGCAGCTCGTCTATTGCCACCTCTCGCACTCAACAGCGGAAGGGATGGCTTCTTGGTTAGAGATGATGCAGACACTCTTGCCCAACTTCCGAGCAACCTTGCAACTGAGTGGACAGGACTACGTGCTCATTCTGGACCAAGACCAGTCGCTGCCTGTAGCTGCTATCTTAAAAGATACTGTCTCTGCCATGGAGTATGATTTTAACATTCGTTTATCTATCCTGGTCGGGCAAGTATGGACCGAGTCAAAAGAAGGAAAAGTGTCTCCGGTTATCCGAGCAGAACAGGCGGTCTTTCGAGCTTGGATCCGAGAAGGTCATCAAGGCGTCTATCGCTTTTCTCAACTCTATCTGTGGGGGATCGAGCAGGCAGGTCTGGATCTTACCCCGATCAAAGAACGCTTGTATCAGTTGATTGAAAGTCAAGATCAATTGCAAGACATCATTGTCGCTCTTTGGGAAAATGGGGCAGTCGTGACCAAGGCGGCCCAGCAACTCTATCTCCATCGCAATTCGCTCCAATACAAGATTGATAAGTGGGAAGAGCTAACGGGTCTCCAGTTGAAAAGTCTGACAGATCTGGC
This sequence comes from Streptococcus sp., assembly GCA_030825825.1. Lineage (GTDB taxonomy): Bacteria > Bacillota > Bacilli > Lactobacillales > Streptococcaceae > Streptococcus. Next base: position 2,572 of record JAPJPE010000168.1, read on the forward strand.
TCTTTGCTACCATTTAGTCTTGCAAGATGTCATTTAAACGGAATCAATCGAGAGTTTTGTGCAACTTGCACAAAACTCTTTTTCTTTTTTGTGAGACTTGCCATAGATTTGTAAAACGTTTTCATTTACAATAGAACTATAAAAATCAAAGGAGTACCATCATGGTAGAAT
>JAPJPE010000169.1 GCA_030825825.1 Streptococcus sp.
GTGAGAAGATGTCTAAATCTCTTGGAAATACCATTGCTCCAAGTGATGTTGAAAAGCAATTTGGTGCTGAAATCTTGCGTCTCTGGGTAACCAGTGTAGACTCAAGCAACGATGTGCGTATCTCAATGGATATCTTGAGCCAAGTCTCTGAAACTTATCGTAAGATCCGTAACACCCTTCGCTTCTTGATTGCTAACACATCTGACTTTAACCCAGCTGAGGATGCAGTCGCTTACGAAGAACTTCGTTCTGTTGATAAGTACATGACCATCCGCTTTAACCAACTTGTTAAGACGATTCGTGACGCTTATGCAAACTTCGAATTCTTGACGATTTATAAGGCTTTGGTTAACTTTATCAATGTTGATCTGTCAGCCTTCTACCTTGATTTTGCCAAAGATGTTGTCTACATCGAAGGAGCTAAATCTCTTGAACGCCGTCAGATGCAAACAGTCTTCTATGACATCCTTGTGAAGATCACTAAACTCTTGACGCCAATTCTTCCTCACACTGCTGAAGAAATCTGGTCATATCTTGAGTTTGAAGCAGAGGATTTTGTTCAATTATCAGAATTGCCAGAAGCAGAAACGTTTGCCAACCAAGAAGAAATCTTGGATACTTGGTCAGCCTTCATGGACTTCCGTGGTCAAGCTCAAAAAGCCTTGGAAGAAGCACGTAATGAAAAAGTGATTGGTAAATCACTAGAAGCTCACTTGACAGTTTATCCAAATGAAGTGGTGAAAACACTTCTTGGAGCTGTTGATAGCAATGTCGCTCAACTCTTGATTGTTTCTGAGTTGACCATTGCAGAAGGACCAGCCCCTGAAGGTGCAGTTAGCTTTGAAGATGTAGCCTTCACAGTTGAACGTGCAGCTGGTGAAGTTTGTGACCGTTGCCGTCGTATCGATCCATCAACTGCAGAACGCCACTACCACGCAACCATCTGTGATCACTGTGCAAGCATTGTCGAAGAGAACTTTGCGGACGCAGTCGCAGAAGGATTTGAAGCAAAATAATAAGAAGTGAAAAATCGCAGGGAGAGAGTCTCCTTGCGACTTTTCAATAAAGAGGAAGTTATGTGGTACCAGAAAGAATTTAAGGAACTAGAACTGAAAGAGTTTTACGAGATCGTTCAATTGCGTATAGAGACCTTTGTCGTGGAACAAACTAGAAACTACAATGATCTCGATGATGTTGATTATCGATCTATCCATCTTTTTCATCAAAATAGGGAAGGACGTGTGGATGCCTATGCTCGCATATTCGCAACGGGGCTGACGATTCATTTTGGTCGAGTGGCTGTAGCAAAAGACAGTCGTGGCCAAGGACTGGGAAAAGACATGGTAGAGCAGATTTTGGGCCTGTGTGAACAGAGATTTCCTGGACGGACCATTGAAATTGAGGCTCAAGAACAGGTGGTCGGCTTGTATGAAAAATTAGGTTTTCAAACGGTGAGTGAGCCCTTTATCTTGGCTTCTACCCCTCACGTAAAAATGATCTTTCAGAAATAAAGAATTCTTTCATCTCATAATCGAGGTGAAAGGATTTTTTTTGGAAAAAGATACCAAAGAAAAAAGTAAGGCAAATTGGCCTTACTTAGTAATTGGAAAGGAAATTTCAATTAGTTTATCGGAGTAGAGGGTTTTAATAGCGGATTGGTCAATGTTTTGAAGATCAATCTTACGTTTTAAAAAGAACTCACGAATTAATTCTACTTCAGTTTCACGAATAGCACGGTGTTTGTTACTGATCAATAATTCATAGTGGGTTGGGGCTTGTGTAAAAACAACATCAGTATTGCCCGCGGAATAAACCTCGACAAGCAAGGCGTCAGTGCTGGCAAGTTGGCTCTTGACCAGTGCAGCATGACTATTGGTGGTATTAATGAGCTTCATATGAGTTCCTCCTGACCTCTATCTTCATTTATTATAGCACTTTTTTTTATTTTGTGAAAGAAGTCCTTTAGTTTTTATGGGTAATTTTCCACTGTTCAATGCCCCATTTATGACTGCCACGTTTGAGTTTTTCAATCGCTGCCTCTACTGGGAACCAAGAGAGATTGTTAAAATCTTCCAGTGGTTTTTGAGTTTCTGTGTAGTCGACGACTTCATAAATATAGGCAGGATTGTAGTAGTAGGTATCCCGGTGGCTAGAATAAAAATACTCGTCTGCTTGGCCATAGTATTGCCCTAAAATAGCGGTAAAGCCTAATTCTTCGATCAGTTCCCGTTTCAGAGCTTGCAAGTGATCTTCACCCGCCTCGATTTCCCCGCCAGGTAAGAACCAAGCCCCATTTGGAGCTTGAACGAGGATGATCTGATCCTGTTCCTTATTGGGAATAACAGCGTAGACACCGTATCGGTTCACATACGCAACATCTTGTTTCTTTTCACCAAAACTTGGAATGGTCATGGTTTTCTCTTTTCTTATTTTTTCATCATTATATCATATTTTTTAGCAAAAATCTGGAGGAAAAAAAGAAAGAGACTGGATTTTCCAGTCTCTGAATGTACATTTACTGATTATGATTCTGAAGTCTGTTCAACTGGTTTGTGAGCAGACTTGATAGAGATTTTCCCATTGCTG
>JAPJPE010000170.1 GCA_030825825.1 Streptococcus sp.
GTCACAAACGGCGGAAGGATAGGACGATTCTTTGGGCTCTTCCTCTAGCCTTTCTGGTGCTGGGGAGCCTAGTAGCCTTTTGGCCCATCTTTATGGGAAATGGTCAGGTACTAGCCCAGGCCTTGTTGTCTAGTCAGTCGATTCCCTATCTTCCATTGACTCTTTTAGTGAAGGGACTTATAGTTTATCTCCTCTTGCGTAATGGTGCCTATGGGGGAACCTTGACGCCATCATTTGCCTTAGGAATAGGGTCTGGCTACTTAGTGACTTTATTGATGACAGTCGTTGGCATTCATTTAGATCCTGCTCTCGGGATGCTACTTGGTGCGACCGTCTTTTTAGGAACAACCCTGCAAGCTCCTTTGACAGCTATTGCTCTGAGCCTTGGATTTACAGGGCAGTCTTTAAGTTTGACAATCCCGCTTGTACTTGCAACAGGTGTGTCTTACGTGATTCGAATGAGATGGGAGAAGAGATGATGAAGGTACATTTTGTACTGCATGAAACATTTGAAGTACCGGGCGCTTATCTAGAATGGGCGCAGAAGCGTGGTCATCAGGTGACCATGACCAAAGTCTATGAGAATGAAGCCCTACCTGAGACTGTGGATGAGATCGACTTTTTGATCGTAATGGGAGGACCTCAATCGCCAGATGAAGATCGGGAAGCTTTTCCATACTACGATCCTCAGGCAGAGATCGACTTGATTCAAAAAGCCATGAAGGCAGATCGTTACATTGTTGGGGCCTGTCTGGGGGCGCAGCTTCTGTCTGTTGCTTATGGCGCAGAGTATGAACACAGTCCTGAGCGCGAGATCGGCGTTTATCCTGTGACCTTGACACCGGATGGTCTAACAGATCCGCATGTCCGCTTGTTGGGAGAAACTCTTGAAACCGGTCACTGGCATGGCGATATGCCAGGATTGACAGAGGATGCTTTCGTTCTTGCGACCAGTCAAGGTTGTCCACGTCAGATTATTCGCTTCAGTCCTAAACACTATGCATTCCAAGCCCACTTGGAATTTGATCCAGAAGCAGTCGATCTCTTGATTGCTGCAGACGGTGAAGATGTTTTGGAAGAACAAAGTCAAAAACTGACCTTTGTTCAAAAACCTGAAGCCATTCGTGCTTACGATTATCGAGAAATGAATGCCAAACTCTATGCATTTTTGGATTCATTAACAAAATAAAAAATGAAAGGAAGGCTAGTTCGGGTTTAAATTGAACCTGGGCAAGCCATGACTTTCAAAACGATATTTAATTGAACCCACCCTAAAAGCTGTGTGAAAAAGATCGATTGTCTTGCAAGTCCAGTGCTTGCTGCGTCAATCCCCTATTTTCACTGTCCTTTTTACGGGCTTGGTATCTTATAGAAAGGTAGAGCATGTGTTCTAATTTGAACACGAGCGGAAAGCTTTTCTAATTACTCAATAAAAAAAGAAAGGTAGAGCGTGTGTTCTGATTTGAACACGAGCGGAAAGCTTTTCTAAACAAAAAATGAAAGGAAGGGCAGTTCGGGTTTGAATTGAACCCGGGCTAGAGGCTGTGTAAAAAAGATAAATCCTCCTAGATGCGAGGCATCTTTGTCGGATTTCCTATTTTTACTTTGCCTCTTTAACGCCCTTGGTATCTTATACTATGTCTATCCATATTGCTGCTAAGCATGGCGAAATTGCTGATAAAATTCTTCTTCCTGGGGATCCTCTTCGTGCGAAATTTATCGCTGAGAATTTCCTTGAAGACGCTGTTTGCTTTAACGAAGTGCGTAACATGTTTGGTTACACTGGAACTTACAAGGGTCACCGTGTATCTGTCATGGGTACTGGAATGGGGATGCCATCCATCTCTATCTATGCGCGTGAGTTGATCGTAGATTACGGAGTGAAAAAATTAATCCGTGTGGGGACGGCTGGATCTTTGAATGAGGATGTTCATGTCCGTGAATTGGTCTTGGCACAAGCTGCTGCAACCAACTCAAACATCATCCGTAACGACTGGCCTCAATACGATTTCCCACAAATCGCTAGCTTTGATCTTTTAGACAAGGCTTACCACATTGCCAAAGACCTTGGTATGACTACTCACGTCGGCAACGTCTTGTCATCAGACGTTTTCTATTCAAACTATGGTGAAAAGAACATCGAGCTTGGTAAATGGGGTGTGAAAGCTGTAGAAATGGAAGCAGCGGCTCTTTACTATCTTGCTGCCCAACACCATGTCGATGCGCTGGCTATCATGACGATTTCAGACAGTTTGGTTAATCCAGATGAGGATACAACTGCTGAAGAACGTCAAAATACGTTCACAGACATGATGAAAGTTGGTCTTGAGACCTTGATTGCAGACTAATGACAGAATACCTTCATGATGAGTGGCTCTACGATCTCCAAACTTATCACTACAGCCGGGCTCTGCGCTCTATCAAGCAGCAGGAAGAAGTACCGGATTTGTTGGTGAGCTTACTGCAGTTAATGGCGGAGCGTCGAGAGCTCAATATCCAACCCGTCATGAATCAAAAGTTGAGAACCGAGTTGCTAGAAGCGACTGGTTTTCAGCTTTTTTGGCATGAAGA
>JAPJPE010000171.1 GCA_030825825.1 Streptococcus sp.
GTTAAGAAATCAATGCTTGGTGTTTTAGCGACATAATTAAAGAGGAAAAGGTTGTTATTGTGCTCTTGGATCCCAAGGATGAGGTAAGGGAAGTCCTGACCTTTTTCTTTGGCGTGATCAGCCATTTGACGAAATCCCGTTCCAGAATTGGGCCCGGTTTGGTCGTAAGGACGCAGATCAAAGTGGGCATCCAGATTGATCACAGCCAGTTGTTCATCCTTTTTCAAGCTCGATTGGATCCCTAGGTAGTGGCCGTAAGCAGTTCCGTGACCGCCTCCTAGGACGATGGGTTGGATTCCTAATTGGTACATGCGCTGGATCGCTTGTGAGAGACTTTCTTGGAGTTCTTCTAGCGAATGGTTGGGCCCGTCGATATTTCCCACATCATACACTGTTACATTGGTTCCCCAGTGCCATGGAAGTTTGGCAATTTGAGAACGGATGGCTGTAGGACCTTCGACCGCGCCTACGCGCCCATTGTTGATATAGACTCCTTTGTCGCTCTTAAAGCCGATGATCCCAAAGGTCATCCCCTCAAATGGAGTGAGGGTCTCATCATTTAGGTCTAAAAATTTGGTGACCATTCCCCATTTGGCAGTGTAGGGATTGTCCTCGATGCTACCTTGGTAGTAGCTATAGGTCATTGGATAGTAGTTTGTGAGCAAGGTCGTTGCCTCCCTTATATTTTTTGAAAGCATGCAGAGGCTGAGAAAATCGCCAGCCTCTGTTTTTGTTATATCTTTACTGTATCAGTATTGAATGCTTAAGTCAACTACTTTTTCGATAGTTGCTAAGAATTCTTCACTTTCGACAACAGCAGATGCCTTATTGAGTTCTTCAAAGATTTCGATGTCTTTGTCAAATTCAATGAAGGAAACCTTGTTGCGAATCAGGTCATAGGCAGGTTTTGTACCTTTACCAAGTTCATGATTTTCTGGTTTGAGATCCAAGGCTTGGCAGGCTGCCATGATTTCAGTAGCAACGATGCGACGGGAGTTCTTAAGAATTTCAGCCGCTTTACGAGCTGCTGTTGTTCCCATGCTGACGAAGTCTTCTTGGTTTTCACAAGATGGGATAGAATCGACGCTAGCTGGGTGAGACAAGATTTTGTTTTCAGATGCAAGGGATGCACACGCATACTGGGTAATCATGAAGCCTGAGTTGAGTCCAGGGTGTTTAACCAAGAAGGATGGTAATTTACTAAGCTGGCTGTTGACCAAGCGTTCCACCCGACGTTCAGATACGTTTCCGATTTCAGAAAGGGCGATCCCTAGGAAGTCAAATGGTTGTGCCATTGGTTCTCCGTGGAAGTTCCCGCCGGAGATGACGTGGCCTTCTTTGGTAATAATTGGATTATCTGTCACAGAGTTGATTTCGATTTCAACTTTTTCTTTTACATAAGCAATAGAATCCTTGCTAGCTCCATGGATTTGAGGGATACAACGGAGTGTGTAAGGGTCTTGGACCCGTTGTTGGGTTGCAACGGTTGTGTTCTTGCTTCCTTCAAGGAGGTTACGGATATTGCGAGCGGTTGCCAATTGTCCACTTTGAGGACGGATGGTATGAAGGTCTTCTTCAAATGGACTGGTAATCCCATTGTGGACTTCCATTGAGAGAGCACCGGCAATGTCAGACAGTTTAAGCAATTGAATACCGTCGTAGGTTGCAAGAGCTCCGATACCCGTTAGGACGGTCGTACCATTGATCAAGGCAAGCCCTTCTTTGGCAGCCAATTGGATCTTTTCAATACTAGCACGATCCAAGGCTTCTTGGCCACTGAGAAGTTCTCCTTTGTAGTAGGCGCGTCCAAGACCTAGCATTGGTAAAACCATATGAGAAAGAGGAGCTAAGTCTCCAGAAGCTCCGAGAGAGCCTTTTTCAGGAATATAAGGAGTGACTCCTTTATTAAGCAATTCTAACAGTTTTTCAACAGTTGACAGACGAATGCCAGAATAGCCTTTCAAGAGCGAGTTGATACGGATCAGCATGATGGCACGAACGGCATCTTCAGGAAGTGGATCACCGAAACCAGATGAGTGTGTTCGGATCAAGTTTTCTTGCAGTTGAACAGTATCTTCTGGAGAGATGCTGACATTACAGAGGGAACCAAAGCCAGTGGTCACACCATAGACAACTCGTTTTTCACGGACGATATCATCGACAATTTTACGGGATGCGACGACAGCTTCTTTTGCTTGTTCGTCAAGCTCACATTTGGCACCATGGCGAGCGACAGCGATGACGTCTTCGAGTGTTAAGCTATTGCCGTCTAAATGAATCAATTGAGTCATATAAAACCTCCGATTATGAGTAGTTGTTCTGTAGAAGTAGGTTTGTGTACTTCAATTTGAATACCAAACATGGGCCCATTGTCTATCCAGCTTATAGGGATCTAAAGAAGGCTTAGAGAAAAGAGCTCATGTTTGATATTCGTGAAAGCATAGATGGGCTGGGGAGTAGAACCTAAGCTTACTCCCGCCAGAGTTCCCATCTACTGTGTAAAGAAAATTAGTGAGGAAGGGTTTTCGATTTATGTAG
>JAPJPE010000172.1 GCA_030825825.1 Streptococcus sp.
TCAGCCAAATCAGCAATCAAGGCAACCAAATCATCGTATTCACTTTGGATCTTGTCTCGTTCCAAACCGGTCAAACGACGAAGACGCATGTCCAAAATAGCTTGGCTTTGACGTTCAGAAAGCTTGAATTTAGCCATCAATTCAGCTTGTGCTTCAGCGTCTGTCTGGCTATTGCGGATAATCCGTATCACTTCATCGATGTGATCCAAGGCAATGAGCAAACCTTCTAAGATATGGGCACGTGCTTCCGCTTTTTCTTTATCAAAGATGGTCCGTCGAGTCACCACTTCTTTCTGGTGCTCAATATAAGCCCCTAAAATTTGGCGAAGAGAAAGAATCTTTGGAACTCCATTTTGGATCGCCAACATATTGAATCCAAAATTGGTTTGCATTTGTGTCATCTTAAAGAGGTTGTTCAAAATAACGTTAGCCGAAGCATCTCGGCGGACCTCAATCACAAAACGAACCCCTTCACGGTTTGATTCATCACGTACAGCTGTAATCCCTTCGATCCGTTTTTCTTGCACCAAGCGAACGATGTGCTCGTGAACCTTGGTTTTATTGACCATATAAGGGAACTCAGTGACAACAATCCGTTCACGGCCACTCTTAGTTACTTCAATTTCTGTACGAGAACGAAGAACAATTGAGCCTTTTCCTGTTTCATAGGCTTTGTGGATACCTGATTTCCCCATGACCAAAGCACCTGTCGGAAAATCTGGACCAGGAAGAACTTCCATAAGTTCACGGGTCGTTACCTCAGGATTATCCATCATCAGCTTCACTGCATCAATGGTTTCTCCCAAATTGTGAGGAGGAATATTGGTTGCCATCCCAACGGCAATACCAGTAGCACCATTGACGAGAAGGTTAGGGAAACGTGCAGGTAAGACCAAAGGTTCGCGCTCGCTGGCATCATAGTTATCTGCGAAATCTACTGTATTTTTATTGATATCCCGCAACATTTCAAGAGCAATCTTACTCATACGGGCTTCTGTATACCGTTGTGCAGCGGCGCCATCACCGTCCATAGAACCAAAGTTTCCATGACCATCCACTAACATGTAGCGATAACTCCACCATTGCGCCATCCGAACCATGGCTTCATAAATAGAGGAATCTCCGTGTGGGTGGTATTTACCCATAACATCCCCTGTAATACGGGCTGATTTCTTGTGTGGTTTATCTGGGGTAACACCCAATTCATTCATTCCGTACAAAATACGACGGTGAACAGGTTTCAAACCATCACGAACATCAGGGAGGGCACGAGCAACGATAACACTCATGGCATAATCGATAAAACTCGTCTTCATTTCTGATGTTAAATTCACATCAATTAGATTCTTATCCTGCATTCAAAAAATGCCTCTCTTTACTTAATTCACCATACTATTATAACACATTTTAGCCTTTTTTTCTTCTTAGGAACACAAACATAAAAACGTTTACATCGCTGTTTCATACTGTATTAGATGACAAAGACTTTCAAAAGTGGTAGAATGAAAACGTATGAGAATCTATCTCAAAAAAATATGAAGGAGACGTTTAGACTCATGAATTTGACTAAACAACACAAAAAAGTTATCCTTGTCGGTGACGGTGCCGTAGGTTCATCTTATGCTTTTGCACTTGTCAACCAAGGAATTGCACAAGAGCTTGGAATTATCGAAATTCCTCAATTGCACGAAAAAGCAGTCGGAGATGCGCTTGACCTTAGCCACGCCCTTGCCTTCACTTCACCTAAGAAGATTTATGCGGCTGAGTACGCTGACTGTGCAGACGCTGACCTTGTTGTGATTACTGCAGGTGCTCCTCAAAAACCAGGTGAAACTCGCCTTGACCTTGTTGGTAAAAACCTTGCGATCAACAAATCAATCGTTACAGAAGTAGTGAAATCTGGATTTAACGGTATCTTCCTTGTAGCTGCTAACCCAGTTGACGTATTGACATACTCTACATGGAAATTCTCTGGATTCCCTAAAGAACGTGTTATCGGATCAGGTACTTCTCTTGACTCAGCTCGTTTCCGTCAAGCTTTGGCTGAAAAATTGGATGTGGACGCTCGTTCAGTACACGCCTACATCATGGGTGAACACGGCGACTCAGAATTCGCAGTATGGTCACACGCTAACATCGCTGGTGTAAACCTTGAAGAATTCCTTAAAGACACTCAAAACGTTCAAGAAACTGAATTGATTGAATTGTTCGAAGGTGTTCGTGACGCTGCTTACACTATCATCAACAAAAAAGGAGCTACATACTACGGTATCGCTGTTGCCCTTGCTCGTATCACTAAAGCAATCCTTGATGATGAAAATGCAGTACTTCCACTTTCTGTATTCCAAGAAGGTCAATATGGTGTTAGCAACGTCTTTATCGGTCAACCTGCTATCGTAGGTGCACACGGTATTGTTCGTCCAGTGAACATCCCATTGAACGATGCGGAACAACAAAAAATGAAAGCTTCTGCTGATGAATTGCAAGCAATCATTGATGAAGCATGGAAAAACCCTGAATTCCAAGAAGCATC
>JAPJPE010000173.1 GCA_030825825.1 Streptococcus sp.
AGTCCTTGAAAAATGGCTGACGTGTCAAACGTGTGGGATTAATGATTGTAATCATGAATAGGTCTCGTTTACTGTTTTATCGGTTCGTTCTTATTGTAACATAAAAATTAGTTTAAGCGAAATCAATACCAAAGGACAAAATCTTCAATTTATGGATAGGCAGACAAGAGGGGAAAATAAGGCAATAAAAGAACTTAGTCTTTTCAATCCAAGTTTACTGTAGAAGCCCCATAAGTTATTCCAACTCATTTCATTTCTATTATTTTAAAAGAAATAAAATCAGTCAGTAGTTGCTTAATGCGTTCTGGACATTCTTCATTGTCCCTACTGTAGATACTCACTAAGCCATGTAAAAAAATAAAGATTCCACTACGAATATTTAGCGCTTCTGCATCAGATAAGTCTCTCGGTAAAAAGACATCAATAGCTTCTTCCAATAAACGATAACTTTTCATTCTCAATTCGAGCAACGGTTGCGAACACTTGCCTGGATCTTCATGTTCTCCACGGTAAAAAATCAATAATTCATAAAAATTACGTTCTCTAAACCCAAAATCCACGTATGCTTGACAGATTTGAAGCAGACGTTCCTTATCAGACTGCTTGGAATGGGTGATTTCTAAGCAAGTATGATAGAGGTGAGTTAACGGTTTTTCCGCCACTGCATATAAAATATCCTCTTTCTTTTTAAAATACTGATAAATAGCTGTATGTGAACATCCTGCAGCTTGAGCAATCTGCCTAATTCCCACCTTCTGGTAAGGTTCTTTTCGGAAAATTTCCTCGGCTGCCCTGATAATTCTAGATCTTGTATCCTTTGCCATTACAAACTCCCTTTAAACCCATCCGATGCCTCAAAATCTCGTACGGCATCTTTTACCTCACTGCCATGACAAACACTAACAAGTGCATGTGAATAATCCTTGAGAATTCTTTCACCACTAGCTAAAGCCTGTCTCATATCTGCTGTATATCCTTTCATTGGTGGACGCAACTTTCCATTTCTCGTAGCTGTAAAAAGATCTCCAGCAATTAAAACTTGATCCTCTTCATGGTAATAAACAACATGACCAGGGGAATGACCAGGAGAAAATAGGGGTTTTAGTCCTGCACTACTTATCAAGTCTTGACCTTCTTGACTCTCAACAGTTATAAAAGTAGCCGGATCAAAAATCACTTTTTCCGTCTCTTTTCTATTAGGAAAAGGTTCTTTGCCTGAAATATAGGGGAATTCCTTCTCACTGATTAAAGTCGGGATGTTCCCAAAGTGCTGTCTAAGATAGGGCAAACCTTTGATATGATCTGGATGTCCATGGGTCAGAAAAATTGCTTCAATTTTTTGTGGGAGTAAAAACTGGGCAGCGTACTTCTCCATTCCTCGCATTCCCGTATCAATCACATAAAAGCGACCAGATGATTCAACTAGCCATATGCTGACAACAAAAACACCCAATTCGAACTCAAACTTTCTTATATGTGGACTGATTTGTTTTGTACGTGTTAATAAACGATACAAGAAAGACATATTTACTTCCTCCTTTGAATTCCAGCAAAAACTAACCAGTGGTTAGTTTTTTTGTGAAGTATATCATATTTTATCTGTCTAAACAAGAAACATCCAGAGGATATTAGAAAAAAATACAACTTTTACAAGTTGTATTCGAAGGTAGAACATATTTTTAAAAGCGGAAAATAATATATCGAGACTTTCCGCTGTGAGAAAAGTCCTTGAAACAATTAGGTTTCAAGGACTCGGTAGTTTTGAGACCTTAGGCTCAAAACTAAGTCATGGAACTTCGAAGAAGTTCGCTGACGTCCGCACTCATCAAAGGAAAGGATTGAAAAATTATTTTTCTTTAGTTTGATGTAACTCTTATAAACTGTATCAAAGATTCAGATTGTTGTTTCACGAATCCAAATCATCCAAATACCTTTCTTTAAACTGTAGCTGTGGTGATTGGGCTAACTGACTAGGATTGGTCCCGGGCTGATCCAAAGGAACGACTAGACCAAGCTCTCTGTAGTAATCCAGCCAGAACGGACTAATCTCCTGCTTCTCATCTCCAAACTTCATGGGAATGGTCTCAAAAATAGGAAGTAGTTCTGCAATGAACTGGGAACAGTAATAACCATCTCCATCCGGATAAAAGGAAGCATTGTAGGGGGCCCCTAAAAGGTTTTCTGCCCGCTTTTTGACCTCTGGACAATCAATCTGCGCATAACGATAAAGGTCATAGACTTTTCCAGCTTCAAAGAAGTCCTCAGGGGCTTGGGAAAGGACGCCACCTTCTACCGTGGCATGATAAATGAAACCGTCCAAAAAGATAGCCACATGGCTATAGTTGCCAGTAGATACCTGGATGGCCTGCCCCATTTCCGTATCTTCTCTCACAAAAATCAAATCGCCCGTCTCTAACATGATCTTCTCCTAGCAAAAAAGGAGTCGAAACTCCTTTTTAATAATGGGTTTCCCCATTTATCATTAAGCATTAAAGCTTTCAGTCAATTGAGGAACCACTTGTTTCTTACGTG